>NZ_JAPVZW010000001.1:0-300000 GCF_041432595.1 Streptococcus sp. 27098_8_86 | reverse complement strand
TGTCTCATTATTGGGGTTCAGTACTAAGAGTCAGTTGGATTTTTTATTTTAAGAAATAAAATAACAGAAGTATTTTTAGTTTTTAAATTATGATATAATGAATAAAGTTAACTATCTTTGGTAATATGATAGGAACTAATCTTAAAAAGATAAATCATGAGATGAGAAAAAGAAAAAAGGAGTTTGGCTGGTATGAATTATTTCGAGGGGAATGAGTTTTTCCTTCTTTTGTTTGTAGTTTTACTGATTGGTTTTGTGGTAAACTTTTTTGAAAAACGTAAGGACTACTATATTTTGGTGCTCTCCCTCTTATTTGCAGGAGCTATTTATGGCAAGAGTAGAGCAATGATTGTCTATTTAATCTCCTTTGTAACTTATCAATATTTTCTGGTTTTCATAGCACAGAGGATAGAAACAAAGCGGCTGAAACCTCTGGTTTTCCTTTCTATTTTTCCTTTGGTGATCAATAAAATCTTTGCCCTGACTTCTCTGCATTTGTTGGCCTTTATTGGCATTTCTTACATGTCCTTTAAGACCATTCAGATCATGCTGGAGATATCGGATGGCTTGATTAAAGAAAAGATTAGCATAAAAGACTACCTGCAATTTTTACTTTTTTTCCCTACAGTTAGTGCTGGTCCGATTGATCGGAGTAGGAGATTTTTAAAAGAGATAAACGAGGTCATGCCTCGAAAAGAGTATCTAGAGTTAGCAGGGGACGGTGTGTATCGTATCGTTCTAGGCCTTCTCTACAAGGTTGTTTTATCAACCTATGTTTATCAGATGTTACTCGCTCTAAATAATACTGGCACAGTCGTTTACTCAATCAAGTATATGTACCTCTATACCTTGTATCTGTTCTTCGACTTTGCAGGCTATAGTCTAATGGCCGTTGGAAGTAGCAACATTCTAGGTATTCAGACACCGATGAACTTTAACAAACCTTTCTTGAGTGTCGATATTAAGGATTTCTGGACCAGATGGCATATCACCTTGTCGACCTGGTTGAGAGATTTTGTATTTTCAAGAGTATTGATGCAGGTTATCAGGAAAAAATGGTTTAAAAATAGACTACACAATGCAACCTATGCCTATATGGTCAATATGTTGGTCATGGGTTTTTGGCATGGCCTTAGTGTTAGCTACATTGTTTATGGTTTTTATCACGGTGTCTTGATGGCTGGATTTGAAGTGTATCAAAAGAAAAGCAATTTTTATAAGAAAAATAAAAATAAAGATTGGTATAAGCTACTGAGTTGGTTTGTGACCATGAATTTGGTTATGATTGGTTTCTTTATCTTTTCAGGTGAACCCTATAAAATCTTACTTACGATTTTAAAGAGATAAGAACTTGAAAAGAGATTGGACGGATCGAAGGGATAGGATAAAACTAGATGATTAAACTAAAAGCATTTTTGCTATCGCTTGTGCTCGTAATTGCGACGCTTGCGCTTTTAAATGTGACATACGTCAAGAAGATTGATGATTATTATAAAGTAAAGGATAATAGTATTCGCTATAGCACTTCGTATGAAAAGTATAAAAGTAGAGATATTTTAACAAGCAATATCACTCCCAATACATTGGTTTTATTGGGGTCATCTGAGTTGGTTGCAACGATAAATGAAGACTATCATCCCAATAAAATTTTTAACTACAACGATTTTAATATCATGCAGATTGGAACCAGCTATTCACAAAACATCATTCAGGCTACGACCTTGGGCTCAATTGAAGGATCTATGACTAAGCGAAAAGTGGCTATAATAGAGTCGGTTCAGTGGTTTGAAAAAGATGGGACTCATCAAGATGCCTTTTTGAATAAGGCTTCTCAGGAACATATTTTCCATATGCTAGGTAATGATAAGATTAGTAAGGAAACGAAAGAAAAACTAATCAATCGCATTATCGAAATTACCAAGGGGAACAAGCAACAAAATGACATCTACAAAAAATACAAAAGTTATTTCATAGATGAGAAAGGAACGATTGTTGATAAAAAACTATTAGAGTTCGATAACGCGATTTATTCCTTTAAACTCAAACAGACTTTTTATCAAAAACATGCCAAATCAGCTTATCCTTCACTAGGGGATAAAACCCCAGACTATGATTGGGAGAAAATGACGAGTCAGTTTGTAGAAGAGGTCAAAAAGAAAACAGACAATAATGATTATGCTGTTGATAATAACTACTACAATACCTATTTAAAAGATCGTTATACATCGCTGAAGAATTCTAATAAAGATTTGAGCTACCTCGAGTCACCAGAGTATTCAGATATGGAACTCTTCTTGACAGTTGCCAAGGAATTGGGCATTGAAGTTGAGGTCATTATTTTCCCAGTAAATGGTAAATGGAATGACTACACAGGTGTTTCAAGAGAGATGCGGGAAAAAACTTACAAAAAAATAGAAGATGTTGCAAAAAGCCATGGTGCAACAGTACTAAACTATGGAAACAGAGAGTATGATGATTACTTTTTATTTGATGTGATGCACGTTGGAGTGAAAGGATGGATGGAAGTTGAAAAAGAACTTTACAAATTTGCAAACCAAGATAACTAACACACACCGTTTAATCTTGTGGACGCTATTTTTCTATACGGTTATCTTAAGCATCGTGATTTATTGTTTTGTGACCGATTTTTCGAACATTCAAGAATTTATCTATAGTGAATTCTAGGATTACATACTATAAAAATCTCTAGATAAAGGGAACTGCATCGATAAAGTGAGACATAAGATAAGGCTCTATAATATTTATAGTGGGAAAACCCTCTATAGGTAGTATGGAGCCTACTTTGTTGTAGCTCCCCATATAATCCATACTGAAAAGCATTTAAGCTATCATTAGAAAGAATCATATGGAACAAATTAATGTTACTGGAACGTAGTGAAAATAGACGGGTAAACAATTGAAAAACTAGTCTATAAAGTGGTATAATAGCAGAAAAATAAATTAGTAAGAAATTGATTTTATTTTAGCGGAAAATTACAGAAATGAATGGTTTTTCTTGATGAAACAGAGAAAAGAATTGTACATATTTCTTGGTCGGACAGCCTTGTATTTTCTTATCTTTCTAGGGCTGCTTTACTTCTTTAGCTATCTTGGTCAGGGTCAAGGAAGCTTTATCTATAATGAATTTTAACTTGAAGGAGAATCCTTATTATGTCAAATAAAGCAATCGTAGATATGATTGAAACCATTGAGCATTTTGCTCAGACACAGCCTAGCTATCCTGTTTACAATGTTTTGGGGCAGGAACACACTTATGGAGATTTGAAGGCTGATTCGGATAGTTTAGCTGCAGCCATCGACCAACTGGATTTACCAGAGAAGTCTCCTGTGGTTGTTTTTGGTGGCCAAGAATATGAAATGTTGGCAACTTTTGTAGCGCTGACTAAGTCAGGACATGCCTACATTCCCATTGACAGCCATTCAGCCTTGGAGCGAGTTTCGGCTATTTTAGAAGTAGCAGAGCCAAGCTTGATTATTGCTATTTCAGACTTTCCATTGGAGCAGGCTTCTACACCGATAATGAATCTAGCTCAGGTTCAAGAAGCCTTTGCTCAAGGGACTAGTTATGAGATTACGCATCCAGTCAAGGGTGATGATAACTACTACATTATCTTTACTTCTGGTACGACTGGTAAGCCAAAGGGAGTGCAGATTTCCCATGATAACCTCCTCAGTTTTACCAACTGGATGATTACGGATAAGGAATTTGCGACGCCAAGTCGTCCGCAAATGCTGGCTCAGCCACCTTATTCTTTTGACCTGTCCGTCATGTACTGGGCGCCGACCTTGGCACTGGGAGGTACGCTTTTTGCCCTTCCTTCAGCTATTACTCAGGACTTTAAGCAACTCTTTGCGACCATTTTTTCATTGCCAATCGCTATCTGGACTTCAACGCCTTCTTTTGCGGATATGGCTATGTTGTCAGAAGACTTTAATAGCGAGAAAATGCCTGGCATCACGCATTTCTACTTTGATGGTGAAGAATTGACGGTTAAAACGGCTCAAAAACTGCGCGAACGTTTCCCAAATGCCCGTATTATCAATGCTTATGGCCCAACAGAAGCGACAGTGGCCCTGTCAGCAGTTGCCGTGACAGATGAGATGCTAGCGAATCTCAAACGTCTACCAATTGGCTATACCAAGGCTGATTCTCCAACCTTTATCATTGACGAGGAAGGAAATAAACTGCCAAATGGTGAACAGGGAGAAATCATTGTTTCAGGACCGGCCGTCTCAAAAGGTTATATGAATAATCCTGAAAAAACAGCAGAAGCCTTCTTTGAGTTTGAAGGTCTGCCAGCCTATCACACAGGTGATGTGGGAACCATGACAGATGAAGGCTTGCTTCTCTACGGCGGACGCATGGACTTCCAGATTAAGTTCAACGGTTACCGCATTGAGTTAGAAGATGTCTCTCAAAACCTCAATAAGTCTCGCTTTATCGAGTCTGCTGTTGCAGTACCGCGCTATAATAAAGACCACAAGGTGCAAAATCTTCTAGCCTATGTCATCTTAAAAGATGGTGTTCGTGAGCAGTTTGAGCGTGATATCGATATTACCAAGGCCATTAAGGAAGACTTGACAGATATTATGATGTCTTATATGATGCCGTCCAAATTCCTTTATCGAGACAGTTTGCCACTGACTCCAAATGGAAAAATTGATATCAAAGGATTGATTAATGAGGTAAATAGGAGATGATGGAGTTTTTTAAACAGCTTCCTCATTTAGAGCCATACGGCAATCCTCAGTATTTTGTCTATGTGATTGCTGCAACCTTGCCCATCTTTATCGGCCTCTTTTTCAAGAAACGCTTTGCCTGGTACGAGGTATTGGTTAGTCTCTTCTTTATCGTTACCATGCTGGTAGGTGGGAAGACTAATCAATTGGCTGCCTTGGGCATTTATCTGTGCTGGGAAATATTGCTCTTGCTTTTCTATAAGCACTATCGAAAAAGTAAGGATGGTAAGTGGGTTTTCTACCTAGTTAGTTTTCTGTCCCTACTGCCGATTATCTTTGTCAAGGTGCAGCCAGCTATCAATGGAACGCAGTCTTTGCTTGGATTTTTGGGAATTTCTTACCTGACCTTTCGTTCGGTTGGGATTATCATCGAGCTGAGAGATGGAGTGATTAAGGATTTTAGCCTCTGGGAATTCTTCCGCTTCCTACTCTTCATGCCGACTTTTTCAAGCGGGCCAATCGATCGCTTTAAGCGGTTTAATGAAAATTATCAGACCATTCCTGAGCGAGATGAGTTGATGGATATGCTGGATGAATCTGTTCGCTATATCATGTGGGGATTTTTGTATAAGTTTATCCTAGCTCATGTTTTAGGAGAAACCTTACTCCCTCCTCTAAAGAATCTAGCCTTGCAGTCAGGTGGTTTCTTTAACCACTATGCCTTGGCAGTCATGTATACCTTTGGTCTGGAGCTATTCTTTGACTTTGCAGGCTACTCTATGTTTGCCTTGGCCATTTCAAATTTGATGGGAATTCGTAGCCCTGTCAACTTTAATAAGCCTTTTTTATCAAGGGATTTAAAGGAATTTTGGAATCGCTGGCACATGAGTCTCTCTTTCTGGTTCCGTGACTTTGTCTTTATGCGAATGGTGATGGTACTGACTAGAAAGAAGGTCTTTAAGAATCGTAATGTAACCTCAAGTGTGGCCTATATTGTAAATATGCTGGTTATGGGATTTTGGCATGGTGTAACTTGGTATTACATCGCCTATGGCCTCTTTCATGGATTAGGCTTGGTCATCAATGATGCTTGGATTCGCAAGAAAAAAACGCTCAATAAGGAACGGAAAAAAGCAGGGAAGCCTGATCTACCTGAGAATCGCTGGATTCAGTTGCTTGGCATGGTTATCACCTTCCATGTCGTCATGCTGTCATTCTTGATCTTTTCTGGATTTTTGAATGATTTATGGTTTAAAAAATAAAGGAAATAAAATATGGATATCAAATCAGAAGTTATCGAAATTATTGATGAGTTGTTTATGGAAGATGTTTCTAACATGATGGATGAAGATCTTTTTGACGCAGGTGTCTTGGATAGTATGGGAACGGTTGAGTTGATTGTGGAGATTGAAAACCGTTTTGACATTCGTGTCCCTGTAACAGAGTTTGGTCGCGACGACTGGAATACAGCCAATAAAATCATAGCTGGTATTGTGGAGCTACAAAATGCTTAAACGCTTATGGTTAATCTTTGGGCCTATCTTCATAGCTGGATTTTTGGTTCTTCTACTCATCTTTTTTTATCCAAGTACAACAAGCCATAATCTGACGGAGGAGAAATATTCGGCGGCTTCTGTTAGTGTAGAGAGTTTTAAAGAGAGAAGCCAAAAAGTAAGGGCTCTTACAGATCCAAATATGCGTTTTATTCCTTTTCTAGGGTCCAGTGAATGGATTCGATTTGATAGTGTCCATCCAGCTGTTTTAGCCGAGAAATACCATCGTCCCTATCGTCCTTACTTTTTAGGTCAAGCAGGAGCAGCCTCTCTAAATCAATATTTTGGCCTACAGCAAATTTTGCCAGAAATAGAGGATAAGCAGGCAGTATTTGTAATTTCGCCTCAGTGGTTTACGGAGGCTGATTATGAACCCGCAGCGTTTCAGAGATTTTTTAACAGTGACCAATTGACAGCTTTTCTGGAAAATCAATCTGGTGACACTGCTGCAAAGCATGCGGCTATTCGATTGTTAAAGCAGAATCCTAATGTTGCATTAAAAGGCATTGTTCAAAAACTGTCAAAGGGTGAAGAATTATCAGAGGTTGATCAGGTTGCTATTAATATTTTTGCCCGATTCAATGAGAGACAGGCTTCTCTATTTGGTCAGTTCTCCATTAGAGGAAAACTCAAATATAAGGAACATGTGGAAAATTATTTAAAAGATCTTCCAGATCAATTTTCTTACCAAGAGTTAGAAAAAATTGCTCGAAAGGATGCAGAAGCCAATACGACCAATAATGATATGGGGATGGAAAATCATTTCTATACGAGAGAGGTTAAGAAGGATTTGAAAAAATGGGAAGGGTATCAAAAGAATTACAGTTTCCTAAAATCATCTGAATATAATGATTTACAGTTGGTTCTCAATCAATTTGCAAAATCGAAAGTTAATGTCCTCTTTGTCATCCAGCCTGTCAATAAGAAATGGATGGACTACACAGGGCTCAGAGAAGATATGTACCAGCATGCAGTGGAGAAAATTCGTTACCAATTAGAAAGTCAAGGTTTCACTAATATTGCTGACTTTTCAAAAAATGGAGGGGATCCTTATTTTGTTAAGGATACCATTCACCTAGGTTGGTTGGGTTGGCTTGCTTTTGATAAGGCAGTTGATCCTTTCCTATCCAATCCCACGCCAGCTCCGACTTACCATCTGAATGAACGCTTTTTCAGCAAAGATTGGGCGACTTATGATGGAGATGTCAAGACATTCAAATAGATAATAATATATAGAAGAGTTCAAGAATGAAACTGGTTTTCACGTTTTTTCTTGACTCTTTTTTTGGTTGTGATATAATTAACCAGTAAATAATTTTTCAAAGAATAGTATTTTTCTCTTAAAAAAGAGAAGTCCAAAAGGAAAGGAGTCAGATATGAGACAGCTAGCGAAGGATATCGATGCTTTTTTAAATGAGGTGATTTTGCAGGCGGAAAATCAGCATGAAATTCTAATAGGTCATTGTACTAGCGAGGTGGCCCTGACCAATACTCAGGAGCACATTCTCATGCTCTTGTCAGAGGAATCTTTAACAAATTCAGAGTTGGCTCGTCGTCTCAATGTCAGTCAGGCGGCAGTTACCAAGGCCATTAAGTCTTTGGTCAAGGAAGGTATGTTGGAAACATCTAAAGATCCTAAGGATGCGCGTGTGATTTTTTATCAATTGACTGATTTGGCTCGTCCAATCGCTGAGGAGCACCATCATCACCATGAGCATACACTTTTAACCTATGAACAAGTGGCGACTCAGTTTACTCCAAATGAACAAAAAGTGATTCAGCGGTTTTTGACTGCTTTAGTAGGAGAAATCAAATAATGAGATATATTACGGTAGAGGATTTATCCTTCTATTATGATAAGGAGCCCGTTCTTGAACATATCAATTATAGTGTTGATAGTGGGGAATTTGTTACCTTGACAGGGGAGAATGGGGCAGCTAAGACGACACTCATCAAGGCCAGTCTTGGAATCCTCCAGCCACGCATTGGCAAGGTGACCATTTCAAAGACAAATACGCAGGGTAAGAAATTGAGAATAGCTTACCTTCCTCAACAGATTGCCAGTTTTAATGCTGGTTTTCCAAGTACGGTTTATGAATTTGTCAAGTCGGGTCGCTATCCGCGAAAAGGCTGGTTCCGTCGTTTGAATGCTCATGATGAGGAGCATATCAAGGCCAGTTTAGACTCAGTTGGCATGTGGGAACATCGAGACAAACGCTTGGGGTCTCTATCTGGAGGACAAAAGCAGCGAGCGGTGATTGCGCGTATGTTTGCCTCTGACCCAGACGTGTTTATCCTAGATGAGCCGACAACGGGGATGGATGCAGGAAGTAAAAATGAATTTTACGAACTCATGCACCACAGCGCCCATCATCATGGTAAGGCTGTTTTGATGATTACCCATGACCCTGAAGAAGTTAAGGATTATGCGGATCGCAATATTCATCTAGTCCGTAACCAAGATTCGCCATGGCGTTGTTTCAACGTTCATGAGAATGATCAGGAGGTGGACCATGCTTAGTTTATTATCTTATGACTTTATGCAGCGTGCCTTTCTGGCTGTTATTGCCATGAGTCTTTTCTCGCCAGTATTGGGAACCTTCCTCATCTTGCGTCGTCAGAGTTTGATGAGTGATACTCTTAGTCACGTCTCACTTTCAGGTGTAGCCTTTGGTCTGGTTCTGGGGATTTCTCCGACTATTTCAACTATTGCCATTGTCTTGATTGCGGCGGTCTTTCTGGAGTATCTCCGTACGGTTTATAAGAGCTTTATGGAAATCGGGACAGCTATCCTCATGTCGACAGGACTGGCTGTTTCTCTGATTGTCATGAGTAAGGGTAAAAGCTCTAGCTCAATGAGTTTGGACCAGTATCTTTTTGGTTCGATTGTGACTATCAGCGAGGAGCAGGTTATTTCCCTCTTTGTCATTGCTGCGGTTGTTTTGATTTTGACCTTCCTCTTCCTTCGTCCTATGTATATCTTGACCTTTGATGAGGATACGGCCTTTGTGGATGGTCTGCCAGTTCGTACCATGTCTATTCTTTTTAACATGGTGACAGGGGTGGCCATTGCCCTTATGATTCCTGCTGCGGGAGCTCTTCTGGTATCGACTATCATGGTCTTGCCAGCTAGTATTGCCCTGCGTCTGGGGAAAAACTTTAAATCGGTTATGCTGCTTGCCAGTGCTATTGGATTTTTGGGAATGGTAGCAGGACTTTACATTTCCTACTATGCAGAAACACCTGCAAGCGCAAGTATTACTATTATTTTTGTAACTGTTTTCTTGCTAATCAGTTTAGTAAGACGTTTTATCAAATAGGAGACCAACATGAAAAAAATTAGCTTATTGCTAGCCAGTCTATGTGCCCTGTTTTTAGTGGCTTGTTCCAATCAAAAGCAGGCAGATGGCAAACTCAATATTGTGACAACCTTTTACCCTGTCTATGAATTTACCAAGCAAGTCGCAGGAGATACTGCTAATGTAGAACTCCTCATCGGTGCTGGTACAGAACCCCATGAATATGAACCGTCTGCCAAGGCAGTTGCCAAAATCCAAGACGCAGACACCTTCGTTTATGAAAATGAAAACATGGAAACTTGGGTACCTAAATTGCTAGATACCTTGGATAAGAAAAAGGTGAAAACCATCAAGGCGACAGGCGATATGTTGCTTTTGCCAGGTGGTGAGGAAGAAGAGGGAGACCATGACCATGGCGAAGAAGGCCATCACCATGAGTTCGATCCCCATGTTTGGTTATCACCAGTTCGTGCTATTAAACTAGTAGAGCATATCCGTGACAGTTTATCAGCAGATTATCCTGATAAAAAAGAGACCTTTGAGAAGAATGCTGCTGCCTATATCGAAAAATTACAAGCCTTGGATAAGGCTTATGCAGAAGGATTGTCTCAAGCCAAACAAAAGAGCTTTGTAACGCAACACGCAGCCTTTAACTATCTCGCTTTAGACTATGGACTCAAACAAGTCGCAATCTCAGGCCTCTCTCCAGATGCAGAACCATCAGCTGCACGTCTGGCAGAATTGACAGAGTACATCAAGAAAAATAAAATTGCATATATCTACTTTGAAGAAAATGCCTCACAAGCCCTTGCTAACACACTTTCAAAAGAGGCAGGTGTCAAAACAGATGTCCTCAATCCTTTAGAAAGTCTGACAGAAGAGGACACCAAGGCTGGCGAAAACTACATCTCCGTTATGGAGAAAAACCTCAAGGCTCTGAAACAAACAACGGACCAAGAAGGTTCAGCTATCGAACCTGAAAAGGCAGAGGATACCAAGACAGTTCAAAATGGTTACTTTGAGGATGCAGACGTCAAGGACCGCACTTTGAGTGACTATGCAGGTAACTGGCAATCAGTTTATCCTTTCCTTGAAGATGGCACGTTTGATCAAGTCTTTGACTACAAGGCTAAGTTGACTGGTAAGATGACCCAGGCTGAGTACAAGGCTTACTATACAAAAGGCTATCAGACAGATGTCACTAAGATCAACATTACTGATAATACTATGGAATTTGTTCAAGGTGGACAAAGCAAGAAATATACTTACAAGTATGTTGGCAAGAAAATCTTAACTTACAAGAAAGGCAATCGTGGCGTGCGCTTCCTTTTTGAAGCCACAGATGCAGACGCTGGACAGTTCAAGTATGTTCAGTTTAGTGACCATAATATCGCCCCAGTTAAGGCAGAACATTTCCATATTTTCTTTGGAGGCACAAGTCAAGAAGCCCTCTTTGAAGAAATGGATAACTGGCCAACCTACTACCCAGATAACCTATCTGGCCAAGAAATCGCCCAAGAAATGTTGGCACATTGATGAGAAACCGACTAGATCATAGGAGCTAGTCGGTTTTTTGGTACTAGATGGTAACTTCATTATATACCTTTCAGATACCTAAGGAACGCGATGACAAAAATAGTATACACATCAAATTTAGATCATCAACCTTACTTAATTCTTGAACTATTGGCGTGCGGTTCACTTCAATGATGTCTTTTGTGAGTCTTTTAAAGGGATTAACCGTTACTTGTTTCGTTTTTTTGTCTACGACTTGTAAAGCTCAGATAGTATGTTGATAATCAACGGAGTTAGAGAGAACTAGCATGGTGCACCTAATTCCTTGCTAGTTCTTTTAGCAAGAGATTAGACGATAATGTGACAATTCACCTCTAATTATTGACATTTCAGGAAAAATCGCAGTAAAAACTGCACAGCCTTCTTTAAATGTGCTATAATACAGGAAAAATAATGATGGAGGTCACGATAATGGCAACATTTTTGATGATTTTTGTGGTGGTTTGTGTGCTTCTATTGGTGATAGTCACACTGAGTACAGTTTATGTGGTTCGTCAGCAGTCGGTGGCGATTATTGAACGCTTTGGGAAATACCAAAAGGTTGCCAATAGCGGTATTCATATTCGATTGCCTTTTGGGATTGACTCGATTGCAGCGCGGATTCAGTTGCGCTTGTTGCAAAGCGATATTGTGGTTGAGACCAAGACCAAGGATAATGTGTTCGTTATGATGAATGTAGCGACTCAGTACCGTGTCAACGAGCAGAGCGTGACAGATGCCTACTATAAACTCATGCGTCCAGAATCTCAGATTAAATCTTATATCGAAGATGCTCTTCGCTCTTCTGTTCCCAAATTAACCTTGGATGAATTGTTTGAGAAAAAAGATGAGATTGCCCTTGAAGTTCAACATCAAGTAGCAGAAGAAATGACTACTTACGGTTATATTATCGTGAAAACCTTGATTACCAAGGTCGAACCAGATGCAGAAGTCAAGCAATCCATGAATGAAATCAATGCGGCGCAACGTAAGCGGGTCGCAGCGCAAGAATTGGCGGAAGCCGATAAGATTAAAATCGTCACTGCAGCTGAAGCCGAAGCAGAAAAAGACCGCCTCCATGGTGTGGGGATTGCCCAACAACGTAAGGCGATTGTGGATGGATTGGCAGAGTCTATCACAGAACTCAAGGAAGCCAATGTTGGTATGACAGAAGAGCAAATCATGTCTATCCTCTTGACCAATCAGTATTTGGATACCTTGAATACCTTTGCCTCTAAAGGAAATCAGACTATCTTTTTACCAAATACGCCAAATGGTGTGGATGATATCCGTACACAAATCTTGTCAGCCCTTCGCGCTGAGAAGAAATAATAGACTAAAGAGCCTGGAGTCAGGCTCTTTTTAGTGTTCGTGAGAGATAAGTCTTAGCTATTCATAAAAGTTACTAACAGGTTGTGGATAAGTGTGGATAACTTCTGATTATTTTAGTGATAATTCTTATTTGTGTGACCAATTTAGTAACTTTTGAGGATTATAAAGTAGTTTTAATTGCTGAAACTCAAGAGTTAAGCACAGTTTGGGATAGTTATTCACAGATTGTGGATAATCTTGGGGATTGCAGATTTTTTATTATTTAGCGATGACTTGGTAACCAGCTAAGTGTAAAGGTTAGTTGTTCAGCTTTTAAGAGGTTTTGGTGTTGAATAGTTGATACGAGTGTTTTATCCAGTCGGCATTCTTTTACAAAGTTAAAATGGCTGTGGTTTTGCTCAGTATGAATATCTAGCCATTTATCTTCTTTAGCGAGATAGACTCGGAGGTGGTCAAAGAGAGGGATTCCGAGATCATAGCTTGGTTTTCCTGGACAGGTCGGATAAAATCCGAGAGCTGACCAGATGTACCAAGCAGAGAGACTACCATTGTCTTCATCGCCAGGATAGGCTTCCCAACTTGGGTGAAAAGCTTTCTGACGGAGCGTCTTGATGAGAAGGGCAGTGTAGTAAGGGTAGTTGCTGTAACGGAATAGATAAGGAATGTGGAAGCTAGGTTGGTTGGAAATGGCGAGTTGCCCAAAAGGAGCGGTAGCCATCTCGCTCATTTCGTGAATCTCGTAGCCATAGCCTGTTGTCTCAAAGAGGGGAGCATCTTGACAGGTTTTCAAAAGATAGTTGCTAAAGGCTTCTTTTCCACCCATAAGCTGGATTAAGTCTGGGATGTCATGGAGGACGCCTAAAGTTGCTTGAATGGCAGAGCATTCGGCATAGTCGCGTCCCCAACCATAAGGAGAGAAGTCAGGACGGAAGTTGCCTTGACCATCACACGCTCGTATGTAACCTGTCTCAGCGTCAAATAGATAGCGGTAATTTTGTGATGCGGCCTTGTAGGTTTCAGCGATTTCTATTTTCCCTAGTTTTTCAGCACAGCTAGCGATACAAAAATCGCTATAGGCATAGTCTAGGGTGTGGCTGACGCTTTCGTGGTGGTCGGTAGAGAGGTAGCCCAGTTCTTGGTATTGGGCTAGTCCGTGACGACCATTGATGCCGAGAGGGTCGGACTTGCTGGCTGTTTCAAGCATGGCTTGAAGGAGTTCTTCTTCCAAGTCGGGAGCCATGTCCTTGCAGGCGCTATCGGCGATAATACCGTCTATAAGTGTACCTGGCATCATACCCCGTTCATCTGGAGCCAGCCATTTTGGAAGGAAACTAGTATCGCGGTAGTTATTGAGAAATCCTTCTAAGAAGCAGTGGTAGTGTTCTGGTATGATAAGGGCAAAGAGGGGGAATGTGGTGCGGAAGGTATCCCAGAAACCATTGTTGCTAAAGAGGACACCGGGCTTTACAGTTCCAGTAGCCAAATCTTTGTGGATGGCTTGCCCTGATTCATCAACCTCATAAAAAGTCTGAGGAAAGAGGAAGAGTCTGTAGAGACAGTGGTCAAAGAAGGTTCGGTTAGCTTCTCCTGTCTCTATAATGTCAAAACGATGGAGGAGATTTTCCCAATCCGCTTGGGCATTTGCTTTACAGCTATCAAAATCTTCTTGAGGTAGATTAAGCAGTGCTTGAGAAGGAGAGATGAAAGAAGTCGCTAGCTGAATTTCAGCATGACTATCTGCCAGGTCGATTCGCCAGTCTCCACCTTCTTGGCTGATAGCAAGGATATCCATATTCATTTTCAGGGATGTGAACAGTATCAGTGGATTTTTGTTGTTCTCAGTTTTTCCTTCTTGTCGTAGGGCAAGATTCCTCTTATCTACTTGCTCTACTGCTAATTCATCTGCTGCGTGAAGATAGAGGGAGAGAGCTTTGCCTTGCTTTTGCTCCAAACGAATAGAAGCACCGTAGCAAGTCGGTGTGAGCTGGCTTTCAATCTGATAGCGCAGGGAGAAAATCTTCAGATAATGAGGTTGGAAAGAGGCTTTATCCATATCATAGGAAGATTGGCGATGAAAGAGACTGTCTCCGCCCAGTTGACCGGTGACAGGTGTCAGAAGGAGCCAAGAGTAGTCGCCAATCCAAGGGCTGGGCTGGTGGGTTAATCGAATCCCCTGAAAGATAGGTAGATGTGGATCGAAAAACCAAGCTCCCTCCTGGTCACTGGTCTGGGGCACAAAGTAATTCATCCCGAAAGGGACGCCCGTGTAAGGCAGGGTATTTCCCCGAGAAAAGGCATGCTTGCTGGCAGTTCCAAAGCGGGTATCGATGGTTTCAAGTAGTGGTTTCATAGTCTTTCCTTTAGCTGTTTTTCTACATTATATCAGAAAAAGATAGCCTTTAGAAAAGGGGTTTCAAAGATAACTATTTTGTAGAAAAATGACTATCATTTGTGTATGTATTTTCTGTCTCAAAAGCTATATACTGAAAATGAAACTTGTTTGAAAGAGGATACTGCACGATGATTTATTCAAAAGAAATTGTTAGAGAATGGCTAGATGAAGTAGCAGAACGTGCTAAGGACCATCCAGAGTGGGTGGATGTTTTCGAGCGTTGCTACACCGACACCCTGGACAATACGGTTGAAATCCTAGAAGATGGTTCAACTTTTGTCTTGACTGGGGATATTCCTGCCATGTGGCTTCGAGATTCGACAGCCCAACTCAGACCCTACCTGCATGTGGCCAAAAGAGATACCTTTCTGCGTCAGACCATTGCAGGTTTGGTCAAACGTCAGATGACCTTGGTACTCAAGGATCCTTATGCCAACTCTTTTAACATTGAGGAAAACTGGAAGGGGCACCACGAGACTGACCATACTGACCTTAATGGCTGGATTTGGGAGCGCAAGTATGAGGTAGACTCGCTTTGCTATCCTTTGCAATTGGCTTATCTCCTCTGGAAAGAGACTGGCGAGACTAGTCAGTTTGATGAGACTTTTGTCGCAGCGACCAAGGAAATTCTTCATCTGTGGACAGTGGAACAAGACCATAAGAACTCTCCTTATCGTTTTGTCCGGGATACGGACCGTAAGGAAGACACCTTGGTAAATGATGGATTTGGCCCTGACTTTGCAGTGACAGGCATGACCTGGTCAGCCTTTCGTCCGAGTGATGACTGTTGTCAGTATAGTTACTTGATTCCGTCAAATATGTTTGCAGTTGTTGTTTTGGGGTATGTTCAAGAAATCTTCGCAGCATTAAACCTAGCTGATAGCGAGAGTGTTATCACAGACGCTAAGCGTCTTCAGGATGAAATCCAAGAAGGGATCGAAAATTACGCCTACACAAGCAACAGCAAGGGCGAAAAGATTTATGCCTTTGAAGTGGATGGTCTAGGAAATGCCAGCATCATGGATGATCCAAACGTACCAAGTCTGCTGGCTGCACCTTATCTGGGTTACTGTTCGGTCGATGATGAAGTGTATCAAGCAACTCGTCGTACCATTCTGAGCCCTGAAAATCCATACTTCTACCAAGGAGAATACGCTAGCGGTCTCGGAAGTTCTCATACCTTCTATCGCTATATCTGGCCAATCGCTCTGTCTATCCAAGGCTTGACAACGACAGATAAAGCAGAGAAGAAATTCTTACTGGATCAGCTGGTTGCTTGCGATGGTGATACTGGTGTTATGCATGAAAGCTTCCACGTAGATGACCCAACTCTTTATTCTCGTGAATGGTTCTCTTGGGCCAACATGATGTTCTGTGAGTTGGTCTTGGATTACTTGGATATTCGCTAATACTCTTCGAAAATCTCTTCAAACCACGTCAGCTTTATCTGCAACCTCAAAGCTTTGCTTTGAGCAACCTGCGGCTAGCTTCCTAGTTTGCTCTTTGATTTTCATTGAGTATAAGGAGCTCGCCTTCGCTTCACTGATTCTTGGAAAGAATCACAAATTTACATCCAAAAACATTAACAATAAAAATTTAAATTTAGAATGAGGTTTTACTTCATGGAAAATGTTGTCGTACATATTATCTCACATAGTCACTGGGATCGTGAGTGGTACTTGCCTTTTGAAAGCCACCGTATGCAGTTGGTGGAATTATTTGACAATCTCTTTGATCTCTTTGAAAATGACCCTGAGTTCAAGAGCTTCCACTTGGATGGTCAAACCATTGTCCTTGATGACTACTTGGAGATTCGCCCTGAAAATCGCGACAAAGTCCAACGATACATCGACCAAGGCAAACTTAAAATTGGTCCTTTTTACATCTTGCAAGATGACTACTTGATTTCAAGTGAAGCCAATGTCCGCAATACCTTGATTGGTCAGCAAGAAGCTGCAAAATGGGGCAAATCCACTCAGATTGGTTACTTCCCAGATACTTTTGGAAATATGGGACAAGCTCCTCAAATCCTTCAAAAATCAGGCATTCACGTGGCAGCCTTTGGACGTGGTGTGAAGCCGATTGGATTTGACAACCAAGTCCTCGAAGATGAGCAGTTCACTTCCCAGTTTTCAGAAATGTACTGGCAGGGTGCGGACGGAAGTCGTGTCCTCGGTATCCTCTTTGCCAACTGGTATAGTAATGGGAATGAAATTCCAGTTGATAAAGACGAGGCCTTGACCTTCTGGAAACAAAAACTGGCAGACGTGCGTGACTACGCTTCGACCAACCAATGGTTGATGATGAACGGATGTGATCACCAGCCTGTACAGAAAAATCTGAGCGAAGCCATTCGTGTGGCAAATGAACTCTTCCCAGATGTAACCTTTGTTCATAGTTCTTTTGATGAATATGTCCAAGCCGTGGAAAGTGCCCTACCAGAGCAATTATCAACGGTTACAGGTGAGTTGACCAGTCAGGAAACAGACGGCTGGTACACACTTGCCAACACTTCTTCATCTCGTATTTATCTCAAACAAGCCTTCCAAGAAAATAGCAACCTCCTAGAGCAAGTAGTGGAGCCACTAACTATCATCACTGGTGGTCATAATCACAAGGATCAGTTGACCTATGCTTGGAAAACTCTTTTGCAAAATGCGCCGCATGATAGCATCTGTGGCTGTAGCGTGGACGAAGTTCACCGCGAGATGGAAACTCGTTTTGCCAAGGTCAACCAAGTAGGAACCTTTGTTAAGAGCAATCTTCTTAACGAATGGAAGGGTAAAATCGCTACAGCTAAGGCTCAAAGTGACTATCTCTTTACTGTCATTAACACAGGCTTGCATGATAAGGTCGATACTGTCAGCACAGTGATTGATGTTGCGACTTGTGATTTCAAGGAATTGCACCCAACAGAAGGCTACAAGAAGATGGCTGCTCTTACCTTGCCAAGTTACCGTGTGGAGGACTTGTATGGTCGTCCTGTAGAGGCTAAAATCGAAGACCTTGGGGCTAATTTTGAGTACGATTTACCAAAAGACAAGTTCCGCCAAGCTCGTATCGCTCGACAAGTGCGCGTGACCATTCCAGTTCACCTAGCGCCACTTTCTTGGACAACCTTCCAATTGCTGGAAGGAGAGCAAGAACACCGCGACGGTATTTACCAAAACGGAGTGATTGATACGCCATTTGTAACGGTAAGTGTGGATGACAACATCACAGTCTATGACAAGACAACTCATGAAGCCTATGAAGATTTTATCCGCTTCGAAGACCGTGGGGACATCGGAAACGAGTACATCTATTTCCAACCAAAAGGAACAGAGCCAATCTATGCAGAGCTTAAGGGCTACGAGGTCTTGGAAAACACAGCTCGCTACGCTAAGATTTTGCTCAAACATGAATTGACCGTGCCTGTCAGTGCAGATGAAAAGCTAGAAGAAGAGCAAAAAGGTATCATCGAGTTTATGAAGCGTGAAGCTGGACGGTCAGAAGAATTGACAAACATTCCTCTTGAAACTGAGATGACTGTCTTTGTTGACAATCCGCAAATCCGTTGCAAGACTCGCTTTACTAACACTGCTAAAGACCACCGTATCCGTCTCTTGGTCAAGACTCATAACACGCGTCCAAGCAATGATTCTGAAAGCATCTATGAGGTGGTGACACGACCAAACAAACCAGCAGCTTCATGGGAAAATCCTGAAAATCCTCAACACCAACAAGCCTTTGTCAGTCTGTATGACGATGAAAAAGGTGTGACTGTATCCAACAAGGGATTGAATGAATACGAAATCCTTGGAGACGACACCATTGCAGTGACTATTTTGCGTGCATCAGGTGAGTTAGGTGACTGGGGTTATTTCCCAACACCAGAAGCACAATGCTTGCGTGAGTTTGAAGTCGAGTTTGCGCTTGAATGCCACCAAGCCCAAGAACGCTTCTCAGCTTATCGTCGAGCTAAAGCCTTGCAGACACCGTTTACCAGCCTTCAGCTTGCTAAACAAGAAGGAAGCGTGGCTGCGACTGGTAGTCTCTTGAGCCATTCCGTTCTCAGCATACCGCAAATCTGTCCAACAGCCTTTAAGGTAGCTGAAAATGAAGAAGGCTATGTTCTTCGTTACTACAATATGTGTAGTGAAAATGTACGTGTACCGGAAAGCCAACATCTCTTTCTTGACCTACTTGAACGACCATACCCAGTTCATAGAGGTCTCATTTCACCACAAGAGATTCGTACAGAATTCATCAAAAAAGAAGAAATTTAATTTCAAAAAGTAAACATAAAAAGAAAGGAGGGGCGAAAAAGTAAGAATTAACTGCTTATTCGCCCCTTTTTATGGTAAAAACAATGACCATTGCAACGATTGATATCGGAGGGACTGGGATTAAGTTTGCTAGTCTGACTCCTGATGGGAAAATACTGAATAAGACAAGCATTCCAACGCCTGAAAGTTTGGAGGAATTACTAGCTTGGCTAGATCAACGTTTGTCAGAGCAGGATTATAGCGGGATTGCTATGAGCGTTCCAGGCGCGGTCAATCAAGAGACAGGTGTGATTGATGGCTTCAGTGCGGTGCCCTACATTCACGGATTTTCTTGGTATGAGGCGCTTAGCTCTTATCAGATTCCTGTCCATCTGGAAAATGATGCCAACTGCGTTGGACTTAGTGAACTGCTAGCTCATCCAGAACTAGAAAATGCAGCCTGTGTCGTGATTGGGACAGGGATTGGCGGAGCCATGATTATCAATGGTAGACTTCATCGAGGTCGCCACGGCCTGGGTGGAGAATTTGGCTACATGACCACCCTTGCCCCTGCTGAAAAGCTCAACAACTGGTCGCAACTAGCATCAACTGGGAATATGGTGCGATACGTGATTGAAAAATCTGGTCAGACTGACTGGGACGGTCGCAAGATTTACCAAGAGGCCGCAGCAGGAAATACCCTTTGCCAAGAAGCCATTGAGCGCATGAACCGTAATCTGGCGCAAGGCTTGCTCAATATCCAATATCTCATCGACCCAGATGTCATCAGTCTGGGAGGCTCTATCAGTCAAAATCCAGATTTTATCCAAGGTGTCAAGAAGGCTGTTGAAGACTTTATCGATGCCTACGAAGAATACACGGTCGCACCTCTTATCCAAGCTTGTACCTATCATGCAGATGCCAATCTCTATGGTGCCCTTGTCAACTGGTTACAGGAGGAAAATCAATGGTAAGATTTACAGGACTTAGTCCCAAACAACATCAAGCTATAGAGTTGCTTCAAAAGCACATTTCTCTACCAGCTGTGGAAGTAGCTGTCGCTCAGTCTGACCAAGCCTCTATCTCTATCAAGGGTGAGGGTGGCCATTATCAACTAACTTATCGCAAATCTCACCAACTTTATCGTGCCTTGTCCTTGTTGGTAACAGCTTTAGCAGAAGGTGATAAAGTAGAGATTGAGGAACGGGCGGCTTATGAAGATTTAGCCTACATGGCAGACTGTTCTCGAAATGCGGTGCTGAATGTGGCTTCTGCCAAGCAGATGATTGAGGTCTTGGCTCTCATGGGCTACTCAACCTTTGAGCTCTACATGGAAGATACATACCAGATTGAAGGGCAGCCTTACTTTGGCTATTTCCGCGGGGCATACTCAGCTGAGGAGTTACAGGAAATCGAAGCCTATGCCCAGCAGTTTGATATGACCTTTGTTCCTTGCATCCAGACCTTGGCCCACTTGTCAGCCTTCGTAAAATGGGGTGTCAAAGAAGTGCAGGAGCTCCGTGATGTAGAGGACATTCTTCTTATCGGCGAAGAAAAGGTTTATGACCTGATTGATGGCATGTTTGCTACTCTATCTAAACTGAAGACTCGCAAGGTCAATATCGGGATGGACGAAGCCCACTTGGTTGGTTTGGGATGCTACTTGATTCTGAACGGTGTTGTGGATCGTAGTCTCCTCATGTGCCAACACTTGGAGCGCGTGCTGGATATTGCAGACAAATATGGTTTCCACTGCCAAATGTGGAGCGATATGTTCTTTAAACTTATGTCAACAGATGGCCAGTACGACCGTGATGTGGAAATTCCAGAAGAAACTCGTGTCTACCTAGACCGTCTCAAAGATCGTGTGACCTTGGTTTACTGGGACTATTATCAGGATAACGAGGAAAAATACAATCGCAATTTCCGTAACCATCACAAGATTAGCCATGACCTTGCCTTTGCAGGAGGTGCTTGGAAGTGGATTGGTTTCACACCCAATAACCATTTCAGCCGACTCATCGCTCTTGAAGCCAATAAAGCCTGTCGTGCCAATGACATCAAAGAAGTCATTGTGACGGGTTGGGGAGATAATGGTGGTGAAACCGCTCAGTTTTCTATCCTACCAAGCTTGCAAATCTGGGCAGAACTCAGCTATCGCAATGACCTAGACCGTTTGTCTGCTCATTTCCAGACCAATACAGGTCTATCGGTTGAAGATTTTATGCAGATTGACCTTGCCAACCTCTTGCCAGACCTACCAGACAATCTCAGTGGGATCAATCCCAACCGCTATGTCTTTTATCAGGATGTTCTCTGTCCGATCCTTGACCGACACATGACACCTGAACAGGACAAACCGCACTTCGCTCAGGCTGCTGAGACGCTTGCTAACATTAAAGAAAAAGCTGGCAACTATGCCTACCTCTTTGAAACGCAGGCTCAGTTGAATGCCATTTTAAGTAGCAAAGTCGATGTGGGACGACGCATTCGTCAGGCTTACCAAGCAGATGATAAAGGAAGTCTGCAAGAAATCGCCAGACAAGAATTACCAGAACTCAGAAGCCAAATTGAAGACTTCCATGCCCTCTTTAGCCACCAATGGCTGAAAGAAAACAAGGTCTTTGGTTTGGATACGGTCGATATCCGTATGGGCGGACTCTTGCAACGCATCAAGCGAGCAGAAAATCGCATCGAGGCTTATCTGGCTGGCCAGCTTGACCGTATTGATGAGTTAGAAGTGGAAATCCTGCCATTTACTGATTTTTACGTAGACAAGGACTTCGCAGCCACAACAGCCAACCAGTGGCATACTATTGCGACAGCTTCGACGATTTATACGACATAAAAAACAAGAACACCTTGCCTTGAGCAGGGTGTTTCTCGTGAAACATCCCTTTCTTAAACAAGTACTCCACATAAAATAATTTGTGGAGTTTTTTCTATAATTAGTAGTTTAACCTAACCTTCAAATAGGAGTATACTAATAATGTAATCGTTATCAAAAGTCTAAAAAGGAATTTTTAGATGGATATCAAAATAAAAAAGGGGGGAAATTATGAATAAGTTTTCAAAAACCTTGAGAGACAACTGGATCTTTCTCTTAATGGTTTTGCCAGGGGCACTCTGGTTGATTCTATTCTTCTACATTCCAGTATTTGGGAACGTGGTTGCCTTTAAAGACTACCACATGACCAGTAATGGATTTATAGATAGTATCGTGAATAGTAAATGGGTCGGACTCGATAATTTCAGATTCTTATTTAGTTCAAAAGACGCCTTTATCATCACACGAAATACTGTCCTCTACAATCTCGGCTTTATCTTTATCGGTTTGATTGTATCAGTAGGGATTGCCATCATCCTCAGTGAACTCCGTTCTAAGAGAATGGTTAAGATTTTCCAAACTTCTATGTTGTTCCCTTACTTCTTGTCTTGGGTTATCATTAGTTTCTTTACAGATGCCTTCCTAAATATTGATAAAGGTGTGTTCAACCATTTCCTAGAATCTATCGGAATGAAGGAAATCAATTTCTACGCTGACTTGGGTATTTGGCCTTATCTCCTACTTTTCCTTGGTATTTGGAAAGGCTTTGGATATAGCAGTGTCATGTACTATGCGACAATCATGGGAATTGATCCAACCTACTACGAAGCAGCGACAGTGGACGGAGCCAGCAAATGGCAACGAATTCGCAATGTAACCATTCCGCAGTTGACACCATTGGTAACTGTATTGACCATCCTTGCAGTCGGAAATATCTTCCGTGCAGACTTTGGTCTCTTCTACCAAATCCCACACAATGCTGGTCAGCTTTATAACGTAACCAACGTCTTGGACGTATATGTTTATAACGGTTTGACTCAGACAGCGGATATCGGGATGGCTTCAGCAGCAGGTCTCTACCAATCAGTTGTCGGCTTGATTCTGGTTATCCTATCAAACTTACTTGCAAGACGAGTTGATCCAAACTCAGCCTTGTTCTAGAAAGGAGGAGAATATGGCAGAAAAGAAAATTAAAAAAGAAAAAATTGATAATGTCGGCATTCACTCCTTCAGTAAGAAAGCAGATATCTTCTTTAGTACCATTTCTGGTTTGATCGCCCTCTCATGTATCCTACCCTTCATATTTGTTATTGTTATCTCTGTGACAGATGAAAAGAGTATCCTCCAAAATGGATATAGCTTCTTCCCATCCCAATTTGGATTAGACGGTTTTGAGTTCTTGGCACAATTTAAGGATAAAATTCTCCAAGCCCTCTTCATCTCAGTTTTTGTAACAGTGGTGGGGACTATCACAAACGTTTTTATCACAACAACTTATGCCTACGCCATCTCACGGACAACCTTTAAGTATCGCAGATTCTTTACGATTTTTGCCCTTCTTAGTATGTTGTTCAACGCTGGTTTGGTACCAGGCTATATCGTGGTAACTCGTTTACTTCAACTTGGTGATACAGTTTGGGCCTTGATTGTTCCAATGCTTCTCTCACCATTTAACATCATCTTGATGCGTTCCTTCTTCAAGAAGACCATTCCAGAAGCTATTCTAGAATCCGCTCGTATCGATGGTGCTAGTGAGGCCCGGATCTTCTTCCAAATCTGTTTGCCATTGTCACTACCAGGTATCGCAACCATAACGCTCTTGACAGCTCTTGGTTTCTGGAATGACTGGTTCAACGCCCTTCTTTACATCAAGAGTGACAACTTGTATCCATTGCAATATTTGCTCATGCAAATCCAACAAAATATGGACTACATCGCTAAAGCAGTCGGCCTGTCTGGTCAACTGGGAGTTGCTCTACCGAAAGAAACCGGACGTATGGCCATGGTTGTGGTTGCAACCCTTCCAATCGCGATTTTGTATCCATTCTTCCAACGCTACTTTGTAAAAGGTTTGACTATCGGTGGCGTGAAAGAATAGTACTTATTGAGAAAGAACATTTCTCATTTCCAAACTTCCCTTGCGTGAAGTTAAGATCATTACATTGTTTATAAGTTTAAAAATAAAAAAAGGAGTTTTTGTCATGAAAAACTGGAAAAAATATGCTTTTGCATCTGCTAGCGTAGTCGCTTTGGCTGCTGGTCTCGCTGCTTGTGGAAACCTTTCAGGTAACAAGAAAGCTGCTGACTCAGCTTCAGGTGAAAAAACTGTTATCAAAATGTACCAAATCGGGGATAAACCAGATAACTTGGATGAATTGCTAGAAAATGCTAACAAAATCATCGGAGAAAAAGTTGGTGCTAAATTGGATATCCAATATCTTGGATGGGGTGACTATGATAAGAAAATGTCAGTTATCACATCATCTGGTGAAAACTACGATATCGCCTTTGCATCTAACTATGTTGTAAATGCTCAAAAAGGTGCCTATGCTGACTTGACTGACTTGTATAAGAAAGAAGGGGCAGAGCTTTATAAAGCACTTGACCCAGCTTACATCAAAGGTAACAGCATTAACGGTAAAATTTACGCAGTTCCAGTTGCAGCCAACGTTGCATCATCTCAAAACTTCGCCTTCAACGGAACTCTTCTTGCTAAATACGGTATCGATATTTCAGGTGTCACTTCATATGAAACACTTGAACCAGTCTTGAAACAAATCAAAGAAAAAGCTCCAGATGTAGTGCCATTTGCGGTTACTAAGAACTTCATCCCATCTGATAACTTTGACTACCCAGTTCCAAATGGACTTCCATTCGTTATCGACCTTGAAGGGGACACTACTAAGATCGTAAACCGTTACGAAGTACCTCGCTTCAAAGAACACTTGAAGACTCTTCACAAATTCTATGAAGCTGGATACATTCCAAAAGACGTAGCAACAAGCGATACTTCATTTGACCTTCAACAAGATACTTGGTTCGTTCGTGAAGAAACAGTAGGACCAGCTGACTACGGTAACAGCTTGCTTTCACGTGTTGCGAATAAAGATATCCAAATCAAACCAATCACTAACTTCATCAAGAAAAACCAAACAACACAAGTTGCTAACTTTGTCATCTCAAACAACTCTAAGAACAAAGAAAAATCAATGGAAGTGTTGAATCTCTTGAACACTAACGCAGAACTCTTGAACGGTCTTGTTTACGGTCCAGAAGGCAAGAACTGGGAGAAAATTGAAGGAAAAGAAAACCGTGTTAAAGTACTTGATGGCTACAAAGGAAACACTCACATGGGTGGATGGAACACTGGTAACAACTGGATCCTTTACATCAACGAAAACGTTACAGATCAACAAATTGCAGATTCTAAGAAACAATTGGCAGAAGCTAAAGAATCTCCAGCGCTTGGATTCATCTTTAACACTGACAATGTGAAATCTGAAATCTCAGCAATCTCTAACACAATGCAACAATTCGATACAGCTATCAACACTGGTACTGTAGACCCAGACAAAGCTATTCCAGAATTGATGGAAAAATTGAAATCTGAAGGTGCCTACGAAAAAGTATTGAACGAAATGCAAAAACAATATGATGAATTCTTGAAAAACAAAAAATCATAAAATCAATTGATTTCGTGTATTCATTCCTAATTCCTAAAAATGTGATCACTGTTTTCCTCAGGTTTGTCTGGGGAAGGCAGTGATTTTTTGAAATGAGAGCATAGGATATCCATGTTTTCTTATCACTATTTAACTACTCAGGAAATCTCAAGTAACATTTAGGATTTGGAGTAAAGATTTAGGAAAATATAGCTTATATTAGAGATGTTCCGATTTTAGAAAGGAGGGTTCACATGAAGAAGTATCAGCTTTTACTCAAAATAAGTGCAGTTTTCTCTTACCTATTTTTTGTATTTGGTCTTTCTCAGCTGACGCTTATTGTCCAAAATTATTGGCAATTTTCTTCCCAGATTGGCAATTTCGTCTGGATTCAAAATATCTTGAGTTTACTATTTAGCGGAGTCATGATTTGGATTCTGGTTAAGACAGGCCATGGTTATCTCTTTCGCATTCCGAGAAAACAATGGCTTTGGTATTCGATTTTGACAGTACTAGTGGTAGTGCTCTATATCTCTTTTAACGTTCAGGCAGCTAAATATGTTCAGTCAACTGCTGAAGGTTGGGCCGTATTGATCGGTTATAGTGGGACCAACTTTGCTGAGCTAGGTATCTATATAACCCTGTTCTTTCTGACTCCACTTATGGAAGAGCTGATCTATAGAGGATTACTGCAACACGCCTTTTTTAAGCATTCGAGATTTGGCCTTGATTTGCTCCTTCCTTCCATTTTATTTGCTCTTCCTCATTTTTCAAGCCTGCCTAGTTTGTTAGATATCTTCGTCTTTGCAACATTTGGCATCATCTTTGCTGGTTTGACCCGCTATACCAGGAGCATTTATCCTTCCTATGCGGTGCATGTGATCAATAATATTTTCGCAACATTACCATTTTTGCTGACTTTTTTACACAGGGTGTTTGGGTGAAATATTGGTACGAGAGTTAGAAATGATAGCTTTTCAATTTAAGGAGGAAAATGAGAATGACACCATTAAAATGGTTTGCAGGAGGAAGTGAAAGGCGTTGTGAAGCCATGACTATCATAGATCATCTACTAGAAGACATAAAGGATACGCCTCAACTTGCTCCTTTGAAAAATCAGTTAGTGAGTTATCAAAGAAGATTGAAGGACGATGGGACTTCTACTCCATTTATTTTGAGTCAAATGAACGTTGACCTTGCGCGCGTATTGATTGATAACAAGCTAAGTTTGTCAGAAAGTCAAGCTAGGCAAATCAAAAAATTGAGAGAATTATCTGCGATTCGCTATGGTTACTGATGAAGTGCAGGGATAAGCACTTTTCTACAATTTCCAGTCAAATAAATTGCATTCGCTTTCTCAAGCAGGTATACTAGTATAGTTAGATGAAAAATTCTGAAAATTTAAGAATAGAAAAGAGAACAAATCTTATGGCAAAAGATATTCGTGTCTTACTTTACTACCTTTACACTCCAATTGAAAATGCAGAGCAATTTGCTGCAGACCACTTGGCTTTCTGTAAATCAATCGGCCTTAAAGGTCGTATCCTAGTCGCTGACGAGGGAATTAACGGAACAGTTTCAGGGGATTATGAAACAACTCAAAAATACATGGACTACGTTCACAGCCTCCCAGGCATGGAAGACCTCTGGTTCAAGATTGACGAAGAAAATGAACAAGCCTTCAAGAAGATGTTTGTTCGCTATAAGAAAGAGATTGTCCACCTTGGTTTGGAAGACAACGACTTTGACAACGACATCAACCCACTTGAAACAACAGGTGCTTACTTGTCTCCAAAAGAGTTCAAAGAAGCCCTTCTTGACGAAGATACAGTTGTCCTTGACACTCGTAACGATTACGAGTACGATCTAGGACATTTCCGTGGGGCTATCCGCCCAGACATCCGCAACTTCCGTGAGTTGCCACAGTGGGTTCGTGATAACAAAGAAAAATTCATGGACAAGCGTGTCGTGGTTTACTGTACAGGTGGCGTTCGCTGTGAGAAATTCTCAGGCTGGATGGTTCGTGAAGGCTACAAAGATGTCGGTCAATTGCACGGAGGAATCGCAACTTACGGTAAAGACCCAGAAGTCCAAGGTGAACTTTGGGATGGGAAAATGTACGTCTTTGACGAGCGTATTGCAGTCGATGTTAACCATGTCAACCCAACCATCGTAGGGAAAGACTGGTTTGATGGAACACCATGTGAACGTTATGTAAACTGTGGAAATCCATTCTGTAACCGTCGTATCTTGACATCAGAAGAAAATGAAGACAAGTACCTTCGTGGATGCTCACACGAGTGCCGTGTTCACCCACGTAACCGCTATGTTTCAGAACATGAATTGACACAAGCTGAAGTTGTCGAGCGCCTAGCCGCTATCGGTGAAAGCTTGGATCAAGCAGCTACTGTATAAGATTAAACAGTCCTCAGGGGCTGTTTTTCTATGCTTTTTACTCAAAAATCTAAAGTTTGTTTCTGTATCTTTCAGGAAAATAAGGTATACTATATGTAAACGATTTCAAAGGAGTCCAGTTATGACGAAAACATTTTTTATTCCAAATAAACAGAGCATTTTAGGAGAACAGGAAATTTTGACTGCCAAGTCTATCTTGGCCTTGGTGGATGGTTTGGAGTCGCATAGTTATGATGCGGTTTATCTCCGTCAGCCTCTTAGCCGTCTTGAGTATATTGAGTGTGCGATAGTGGGGCAATCACAATTTCTTTTTAAGGTCAGTTATGCTGATGGTCAAAAGGCTTACCGTGTCGATCTTCCTGACCTACTAACGAAGACAGACTGGCAGATTATCAAATCATTTTTAGATGCTCTGCTTGCTTACACGGGAACTGAGATTGAAGGATTAGATGGTTTTGATTTTGAAGCTTATTTCCAAGCAAGTATTCAAGCCCATTTAGCAGACACTGCAGCTCGTTTTACGATTTGCCAAGGAATTTTTAATCCTGTTTTCTTTAGTCATGAGGATTTGAAAAGCTTTTTAGAGGAAGACGGCTTGGTACAGTTTGAAGCGCGTGTGCGTGCGGTTCAAGAGACGGATGCTTACTTTGCAAGAGTTTCCTTCTATCAGGATGGAGAAGGAAAAGTGCATGGAGTTTACAATCTGGCTCAAGGCGTCAAGACCGTTTTGCCGAGAGAACCATTTGTGCCTGCAGCCTATATTGAGCAATTGCTGGATAAGGAAGTCCAATGGGAGATTGACTTGGTTCAAATCACAGGAGACGGCTCTAAACCAGAAGACTATGAAGCCATTGCCCGATTGGACTATGCAAAATTCCTAGAGTCACTACCATCAGCATCTTACCACCAACTAGATGCCAATCAATTAGAAGTACAACCCATCCTAGGACAAGATTTTAAAACATTAGCACAAGAAGAGTAAAGCAGAAGCAGGTCAATCGACTTGCTTTTTGATATATAAAAAATCCTGCCATGGAAGACAGGATTGAAGTTTAAAGGAAGGCCAAGATACGGAGATAATCTCCAACCAGTGCGACTTCAGCTACAAAGAAGAGGAGGATAATGACTCCGTTCACAAGGACAGACAAGAATAACTGATAAAAGGAGTCGGTTTCACTTGCTTGACTTGGTCTTGTAATGATATGGAGACTGGCAAGCAGAATGATTCCAATGCTAATCACACACAAGAGAGCTGTAAATCGTAGGCTATCAAAGAAGGCAAAGAAACTAGCAATAGCAGTGAGGAAGATTGGAATGGCTAAGAGTTGACTATATTGTTGGAGAACCTTTTCTAGCGTCCAGTCCTTTTCTTGGTAGATAAATCGTCTCACGACGAAACTACCCAAGAGGAATGAAAAGAAGAAGAGTGTTGTCGCTACTAGGATAGAGATAATCGAAAAGAGATTTAATGAAGCAAATTGTTCAGGGAAGTGATTATGCATAGTTGCTATATGTCCATAGTAAGCATGTTTGATGTGGTAGATACTAAAGAAAAAGGAAGACGCAGAAAACAGAATGAGCAAGAGAAAGGCTGTGTAACTGTGTGTGCTACTTGTTTCAAGATTGCTCGTAGGAGATTTGAGAGCTTCCACTAGCCAAGACCAAAAATCAAGCGCTTGCTCTTTCCATCTATCCGTAGATTTTGGAGCTTGGTCGGGGATATAGGGACTTTCTAAGGATTGACTGATAAGAAGGGGCTCTTTCGTGGTTGGTTTTTGCTGAGGAAGTGCTTCTTGACTCTCTTCAGCTATAGTGACTTTTTCTGTTTCTTTAGAAAGGTCTTGCTCTTCCTCAGTAGAATCTAATGCTTTCTTTTCTTCTATTTCTGTTCTCGCTTCACTGTCTTCAGGCGTTTCAATTGTCTCTTTTTGCTGGCTTTCCAGTTTGACTTCAGCTTGAGAGACTTCCTCCTCTACTTGAGTATTTTTTTCAATTGGTGTATCGAGATCGGCTATCGTTTCTTCAGTCTTGTCTGCAACCTCTTGAGCTTGCTCTTCAGGTTTGTTCTTGCTTGTTGTTTTTACAAAATCATTACTTTCAAACCATTCTTGTTTCATGGTAGAACCTCCTTTTTAGTTAGATAAATATGCTTCCATAGTAGCAGATGTAAGCGGTTTTGTCAACGTCTGATTGGTGTGGATACTAGAGTGATATCATTATCAGCTCTAGCAATGAGTTGATCCTTGACACCAGTTTTTTCAGTTTTGTAAGGGTTACTTAATTCTGTGTATTTTGATCCAGGTTTTTCTCTTGTGGCTTGTAAGATAGAACCATAGTTGCTTGAGATGTCCCAATTAATTCGTTGGCTTTCTTTTTGCGTCAGAGTGATTGAGAGATGGTCTTTAGAAGTTAATTCCACCTTGCCGTGAACTTGGATATTTTCAGCGTGGAAGTGATGTTCTGTTGACTCTAGCTGACTATCTGTAAGGTCTGTATCAAAGATATTGATAATATTTGGTGTTGTGAGTTTACTGTTTTTGATACGACTTCCTTCAATTCGGAGGAGATAGCTATTATTGGTATTGATGGTCGCATTTTCAAGACTAGCATTAGTGATACTGGTTTGACCGCGATTTGCTGAGATGTTGATCCCTTTTAGACTTCTTCCCTTTGGAACTTGGAGAATAACTTCATTAAAACGACTAGAGTAGCTACTTGCGACATGGAGAATCCCGCCAATTCCTGAAGAGAGATATGGGGTTTCAGACAGTTTCTTATCAGTGAGGCTTAGAGTTTTGTCGTTTTGATTTGTGACAAGATCATGGTTAGCAGAAATAGATGGATGATAAGAAATGTGGATTTGATCATCGAAAGAGTCTGTGATGGTGAGCGCGTGTTGGTGGAGCGTAATATCTAGGTTTTCGACTTCCTTGCCAAAGGTCAGCTCTTCCATCTGACTATCATAGACAGGTTCCTTGGACATGGCAAGTAGGCTCTTGATTCCGTCAGATTGGATGCCTACAAAGAGCAGGATAAATCCGATAACGGTAGTCACCACACCAAAAATGAGAAATCCTTTTGTCAATTTACGCATGCTGGTCACCTCTCTTTCCTTTTTTGAGAACAAATTGCACCAGGCGAACAATGAGTAGACCGAAGAAGCGAGCTACATAGGAAATACCTAATAAAACCAGCGAAGAAGCACCGATAGCCAGTAAACCAGAACCAAAAATCAAGATAAAGGCTGATTTAGCTTGGGCTAAGACAGTGAAACTTTCAACTAAAAATAGGAAACCGCCGATGATACCTAGTATGGAAACCGCAAAGAAAGCCAAGATGACAGTCAAGGCTGCCACAAAGATTGCGAACAGGGACACGAGGATGGCGATTCCCAGAGGAATACCGATGGGGGCTGCAAGGAGAGCTAACAAGGCGATATGCAAAATTTGTCGGTTATTCTTTTGAGCGGGTGCTTCATTGATTTTTTTATCGAGAAGATTGGAGAGAACTTCGTGGGCCGCTTCTTTGGGAGTTCCCAAGCTAGCGATGAGTTCTTCTTCTCCCTCGACTCCAGCATCGTCAAAGAGTTCCCTGAAATAGTCCATGGCTTCAATTTGGTCAGCCTGAGGCAGTTTTTTGAGATAGAGTTCTAGCTGAGTCAGGTATTCAGTTCTTGTCATGGCGGATACTCCCTTCTATGATGCCATTGATGGTGTCTGTATAAAGTGCCCATTCATCTTTTAGGGTCACGAGCTGTTCTATACCACCATTTGTCAAGGAGTAGTATTTGCGCATGCGACCTTGGAACTCTCTAGAATAGGTTGTCAGAAAGCTATTGCCCTCCAATTTTTTGAGAATGGGATAGAGTGTAGATTCTTTGATATTAGCGATCAGCTTAATGGTTTGGCTAATCTCATAACCATAAGAATCATCCTGCTCCAGTACAGCCAAGATGAGAAATTCAATCAAGGCAGAGGATGTTGGAAAGTACATGGGGAACCTCCTTTTCTAATGTGTAAGATTTTTATATATAATTTTTCTACACATACATTGTACATCTAAATGAAAGCCCTGTCAAGAGAAATGTGTAAAATTTTTATATATAAAAAACTCCTAGGCAAAACTAGAAGTTTAGAGGATTTTATCAGCTCTGTCCACTGTAAAGAGGGCTACAGTCATCAGAATATCGACGAGTAAGAGGGCAGCTACAGCTGGTACCCAAGAGTGGAAAATGTCAAAACTGTAACCAAAGAGAGTCGGCCCAAAGGCTGCTAGGATATAGCCTCCTGTTTGAGATAGACCAGACAATTGGGCTGTCTTTTCAGGGGCGCTTGTCTTGAGTGAAAAGTTGACCATGAGATAAGGGAAGAGGGCACTGGTTGCGGTTCCGATGAGGAGATGGATGGCAAGCCAGTAAAAGAAATTACCGACTGGGAAGAAGAGCATGGAAATGCCGACCACACCAGCTAGTGAAACCAGAGTGAGCATGAGCTGACGGTTGCGAGTTGACAAGCTGGTTGTCAGGCTTGGGATGGTCATTGAAAAAGGAATACTAATCAGAGAGAAGATAGAGGTCAGCAAGCCAGCTTCGTGACTGGATAGGCCTGCATGGATAGCCATGGTAGGTAGCCAGGTCATAGCAGTGTAAAAGAGCAAGGATTGAAAACCTGCAAAGACAATCACTGCCCAGACCTGTTTATTACGCATGACCTTTGCTTTGCTTTTTTGTTTGGTTTGTGGAGCTAGTCTGTGATTATAGCGGTGATTTGGGAGCCAGACCAAAAAAGTTGCTAGACAGAGCAGGGTGAGGAGGATGATAAGTCCTTTCCAAGAACTGGCTTGTGTAATGGGCACAGCCAGATAGGAAGCCAGAGCCGTTGCAATTCCCATAGAGGTTACATATAAGGTGGTCAGAAAACCAATCTTCTTTGGTTGATTGGCTTGGATGAGACTAGGAAGCAGAACATTGATGACTGCGATACTTGCCCCAACCATCAAGGTTCCTAGATAGAGCAGGGGCAGATTGATTAGTCGAATCAGAGAACCGATAGTCAAGAAGAAGAGGCTGTAGGTGAAGAGATGCTCCAAGCCGATTTTCTGAGCCAGTTGGGTAGAAAAGAGCGAGAAGAGGGTAAACATGAGGAGAGGAAGGCTAGTCAAGACACCAAGCGAACTAACTTCTACTCCCAGCCCTTGCGAAATATCTCCCAAAATAATGGGTAAAACAGTAAAAGGGGTCCGCAAGGAAACACCAATCAGGATAATACCTGGAACAAAAAAAAGTGATTGCTTTTTCATATAATACCTCTTCTAACTGATTTTAATAACAGCTTATTTTAAGGCTTTTTCACTATAATGTCAAGTAAGGTTTTGGGCTTTCAAGATAAAAATGGGAAAGTCTTGAAAATTATGATAAAATAGTGGAAGGAAATCTATACATTGGAGAAAAACTGTGTCTGAAAAGCAAAAAATCAGCGTATTGATGTCGGTCTATATCAAGGAAAATCCGACATTTTTAAAGGATGCTATTGAGAGTGTTCAAAATCAGACCCTGAAACCGAGCGAGTTGGTTTTGGTTGAGGATGGGCCTTTGACACCAGAACTCTATCAGGTATTAGACCAGCTTGAAGCTGAGTCTGATATTCCAGTGAAACGCTATCCTCTTGAGCAGAATCAAGGTTTGGGTCTGGCTCTTCGACAGGGTGTTTTGCAGTGTCAGTACGATATCATCGCTCGTATGGATACGGATGATATAGCTGTTCCAGATCGTTTTGAGAAACAGGTTCAGCTAATGGAGAAGGACAACCTCGACCTATTAGGTGGACATATTGCAGAGTTTATTGACAACCCTGATGAGATTGTTTCTTACCGTCGTGTTCCAACCCAGCATGCAGATATTGTAGCTTATCAAAGGATGAGAAGTGCCTTTAACCACATGACTGTCATGTTTAAGAAGGACATGGTTCTCAAGGCAGGCAACTATGAGGATGGCCTTTATATGGAGGATGACCTCCTCTGGCTCAATATGATTGCTGCAGGAGCTAAGACTGGAAATCTGGATCAAATCTTGTGTCAGGTTCGTGTCGGAGCAGGGATGTTTGAGCGTCGTGGGGGACTGCGTTACCTCAAACTCTATCGTCAGGCTCGTCAGCGCATGCTGAAGAGAGGGCAAATTTCTTACATGGAGTATGCCAAGAGTGTTGCCATTCAGATGGTGGTTGCCCTTTGTCCAGGATTTATCAGACAGTTTATTTTTATGAAACTGTTACGAAAAAGCAAGTAAAAGATTGTAGCAAATCATAAACTGGATAAAAAGTGTTATAATAACAATATAATACTCTTCGAAAATCAAATTCAAACCGCGTCAACGTCGCCTTGCCGTACTCAAGTACAGCCTGCGGCTAGTTTCCTAGTTTGCTCTTTGATTTTCATTGAGTATAATCATCCAGCTCTTTTAAGGAGGAGTAAATTTCTATGAATAAAAAACTCACAGATTATGTGATTGATCTGGTGGAAATTTTAAATAAACAACAAAAACAGGTTTTCTGGGGAATATTTGATATTTTGAGTATGGTGGTTTCCATCATTGTATCTTATATTTTATTCTACGGCTTGATTAATCCAGCACCTGTTGACTACATTATCTATACGAGTTTGGCCTTCCTGTTCTATCAATTGATGATTGGATTTTGGGGGTTGAACGCTAGTATTAGTCGTTACAGCAAGATTACGGATTTCATGAAAATCTTTTTTGGTGTGACTGCTAGCAGTATCTTGTCATATAGTATCTGCTATGCCTTCTTGCCTCTCTTCTCCATCCGTTTTATCGTGCTCTTTATCTTGTTGAGTACTTTCTTAATTTTATTGCCACGGATTACTTGGCAGTTAATCTACTCTAAACGCAAAAAGGGAAGTGGTGATGGAGAACACCGTCGGACCTTCTTAATTGGTGCCGGTGATGGTGGAGCTCTCTTTATGGATAGTTACCAACATCCAACTAGTGAATTAGAACTTGTCGGTATTTTGGATAAGGATGCGAAGAAAAAGGGCCAAAAACTTGGTGGAATCCCTGTTTTGGGTTCATATGATGATCTGCCTGAATTAGCCAAACGCCATCAAATCGAGCGTGTTATCGTTGCGATTCCGTCGCTTGACCCGTCAGAATATGAACGTATCTTACAGATGTGTAATAAGCTGGGTGTCAAATGTTACAAGATGCCTAAGGTTGAAACCGTTGTTCAGGGACTTCACCAAGCAGGTACTGGCTTCCAAAAAATTGATATTACAGACCTTTTGGGACGTCAGGAAATTCGTCTTGATGAATCGCGTCTGGGCGCAGAACTGACAGGTAAGACAATCTTGGTTACAGGTGCTGGTGGCTCAATCGGTTCTGAAATCTGTCGCCAAGTTAGTCGTTTCAATCCTGAACGCATCGTTTTGCTCGGTCATGGGGAAAATTCAATCTACCTTGTTTATCATGAATTGATTCGCAAGTTCCAAGGGATTGATTATGTACCAGTTATTGCCGATATTCAAGACTATGACCGTTTGTTGCAAGTCTTTGAGCAGTACAAGCCAGCTATTGTTTATCATGCGGCAGCCCACAAGCACGTTCCTATGATGGAGCGCAATCCAAAAGAAGCCTTCAAAAACAATATTCGTGGAACTTATAATGTTGCTAAGGCTGTTGATGAAGCTAAAGTACCTAAGATGGTTATGATTTCGACAGATAAGGCGGTTAATCCACCAAATGTTATGGGAGCAACCAAGCGCGTGGCTGAGTTGATTGTCACTGGCTTTAACCAACGTAGCCAATCAACCTACTGTGCAGTTCGTTTTGGGAATGTACTTGGTAGCCGTGGTAGTGTGATTCCAGTCTTTGAACGTCAGATTGCTGAAGGTGGGCCTGTAACGGTGACAGATTTCCGCATGACCCGTTACTTTATGACTATTCCAGAAGCTAGCCGTCTGGTCATCCATGCTGGTGCTTATGCTAAAGATGGAGAAGTCTTTATCCTTGATATGGGTAAACCAGTCAAGATTTATGACTTGGCCAAGAAAATGGTCCTTCTAAGTGGACACACCGAAAGCGAAATTCCAATTGTTGAAGTTGGAATCCGTCCAGGTGAAAAACTCTACGAAGAACTCTTGGTATCAACCGAACTCGTTGATAACCAAGTTATGGATAAGATTTTCGTGGGTAAGGTCAATGTCATGCCTCTAGAAGCCATCGATCAAAAGATTGAAGAGTTCCGCACTCTTAGTGGAGATGAGTTGAAGCAAGCTATTATCGCCTTTGCCAATCAAACAACCCACGTTGAATAAAAAAGAAAAACGCATATTATCAGGTCTGAAGAATCTTGGTAATATGCGTTTTGTTATGTAGAGACTTGCTCCATTTTCTTCTGGAATGGAGTCGTTGTCCAGTCTATGTTATTGAAAATACTCCAAAACTTCTATGGGTTTGTGGGCGATATAATCAGGTTGATAGTTTAGCAAGTCTGCTTGCTCTCCAAATCCCCAAGTGACGGCCAATTTCTGAATGCCTGTTTCTTGAGCTCCAAGCATATCAAACTTGGTATCTCCGATGATGATGGTTTGTTCCGGTGCTAGTTGATGTGTCTGCAAGGCTTGGCGAATGACATCTGCCTTATGGGGTGCTTCAGGGCTGGAACCATAAATGCCATCAAAGAAATGATAGATTCCTAAGTTTTTAGTCATGTCTTGAGCGGTTGGAGTATTCTTTGTAGTGGTGATATAAAGAGGGTAATTGCTCGATAATTTCTCAAGCAAGTCTACAATCTGAGGAAAGAGTTGAGCTTCATGGATGCCTTTTGCCTTGTAGTAAGAACGGTATATCTGCACGGCCTCAGAAATTTGTTCTTTGGGCAGGCAGGTCGCAAAACTACTTTCAAGGGGCGGTCCCATAAAACCACGAATAGTTTTGGTATCAGGACTAGGCACTCCCAGCTCCTTAAAGGTATGAGTAAAGGCATTGTGAATCCCGATAGAACTATCAACGAGGGTTCCGTCCAGATCGAAAAAAATCGCTGTGATAGAGGTCATGGTTTCTCCTATTTGATAAGCTTATTCTCCGAAAATTTCTTTTTGCAGGCGACGACCAGTAGGGGTGGCAGCGAGTCCACCTTCAGCTGTTTCACGAAAGGCAGTTGGCATGCTTGACCCCACTTGGTACATGGCATCGATAACTTCATCCACAGGAATTTTAGATTCGATACCTGCCAGGGCCATGTCTGCTGCGATGAAGGCAAAGCTGGCTCCCATGGCATTACGTTTGACACAGGGAACTTCGACCAAGCCGGCAACAGGGTCACAGATAAGGCCCAGCATATTTTTAATGACAAAGGCAATGGCCTGACTGGCCTGATAAGGTGTTCCACCGGCAGCTAGAGTCAAGGCTGCAGCACTCATAGCAGAGGCCGAACCAACCTCGGCCTGACAGCCACCTTCAGCACCTGAGATAGAGGCATTATTTGCGATGACTAGTCCAAAGGCACCGGCAGCAAAGAGGAAATCCAGCTGTTGCTCGTGGCTGAGGTCTAATTTTTCAATAGCAGCAGTGAGAACGGAAGGGAGACAGCCAGCACTTCCAGCAGTTGGAGTAGCGCAGACCAAGCCCATTTTAGCATTGTGTTCATTGACTGCGATAGCATTTCGGGCAGCAGAGAGAATCGTGTAATCTGACAGAGTTTTTCCGTTTTTAATGTAGTGATCCAATTTGGCAGCATCTCCACCTGTCAGGCCACTACGAGATTTATTTTCATTGAGGCCGAGTTGGACAGAGGCTTTCATGACTTCCAGATTGCGTTCCATGAGAAGGAAGACTTCTTCACGTTCGCGACCGGTCAATTCAAACTCTGTTGTAATCATGAGTTCTGCGACATTTCCTTGAAAGTCCAGATCTGCTTGCTCGACCAATTCTTTGATAGAATAAAACATGCTTCCTCCTATTTAAAGAAATTGACATTGTGGAGATGAGGGATTTTTCGAATTTCTTCGATAGCCTCATCACAGTTGCGACTGTCAACTTCGATAATCATAATAGCTTTTTCACCAGCTTTTTCACGAGTGACATTCATCTGGGCGATATTGATATCATAGCGGGAGAGTGCCTCCGTAACAAGGGCAATCATACCTGGAATATCTTGATGAACGATGATGATAGTTGGTGTATTCATATTAAGAGAGACAGCAAAGCCATTGAGTTCGGTTACCTGAATATTCCCTCCACCGATAGAAATACCAGTCACACTGATAGTTTTATGGGCATTTTTAACGGTGATTTTAGTAGTGTTAGGGTGAGGGGCATTGCTGTCTTTCTGAATAGTCCAGACAATCTTGATACCACGCTTGTGGGCAATTTCCAGACTGTTTGGGATTTCAGGATCATCTGTATCCATGCCCAAAATACCTGCAACAAGAGCTAGGTCTGTTCCGTGACCTCGATAGGTTTTGGCAAATGAGTTAAATAGTTGGAATTCGACTTCTGTCGGAGTATCATCAAAAATGGAAGAGACAATCTTCCCAATACGGACAGCACCAGCTGTATGGCTACTAGATGGGCCAATCATAACTGGTCCGATGATATCAAAGACAGATTGAAAACGAAGTGATTTCATCAGTTTCCCCTTATAAAAATTCTTATCTCTATTATATCAAAGAATGAAGGTCTTGGCTTTAATTGTGGATGAAAACCTTTTTACACTACAAATAGCATAAAAAAGCATCTTTTGTAACAAAAAATAGCTTATTTAGGGAAATAAAAAATAATTTTGTAATATTTCTACATAAAAGTGTCAAGAAACGGTAATATTTAAAGGGTATGATAGAACTATAGAAAGAAGGAGAATTTTCAAATATGAAATCAACAACTAAAAAGATTAAAACAACTCTTGCAGGAGTAGCTGCCTTGTTTGCAGTATTTGCTCCATCATTTGTATCTGCTCAAGAATCATCAACTTACACTGTTAAAGAAGGTGATACACTTTCAGAAATCGCTGAAACTCACAACACAACTGTTGAGAAATTGGCAGAAAACAACCACATCGACAACATTCATTTGATTTATGTTGGTCAAGAGTTGGTTATCGATGGCCCTGTAGCGCCTGTTGCAACACCAGCGCCAGCTACTTATGCAGCACCAGCTGCTCAAGATGAAACTGTTTCAGCTCCAGTAGCAGAAACTACAGAAGTAGCAGAGGAAGCAGCTCCAGTGGCAAGCGCACCTGCAGCAGAAGAAACAGTTGCTTCAACAGAAGCTTCAGCACCTGCTGCAACTGTAAGTGGATCTGAAGCAGAAGCTAAAGAATGGATTGCTCAAAAAGAATCAGGTGGTAGCTATACAGCTACAAATGGCCAATACATTGGACGTTACCAATTGACAGATTCATACTTGAACGGTGACTACTCAGCTGCTAACCAAGAACGTGTAGCAGATGCTTACGTTGCAGGACGCTACGGTTCATGGACTGCTGCTAAAAACTTCTGGCTTAACAACGGTTGGTATTAAGAAATAGAAAAAGAGCCTTTGATGGCTCTTTTTGTGTGCTTTTATTTGACAAAAGACAATTTTTAAATAGTAGTAATAACAGATTGCTTACGGCTGACGAGATTCTGGAGTTTCTCCAGCTGAATTAGTGCGATTATTACTGTTAGCATCGGGAACTTCAGCATTATTACTATTATTATTGGTATTCGTATCTCCTTGGGCTCCTGCAGTATCAGTAACTTGATCTCGTGTATTGACAGCAGTGTTTCCCCCACTTCTAGCACTATCAGATGAATATTGCTCGCTTGCAGGTGCTTGTGAATTATATCTGTTCCTATTTGACTCAGTATAGTTTGGAGTGTAGCTACCTCCTTCTGAAGAATAGCTTTCTCTTCCCTCAACGTTACTAGTCGTTTCTGTTTCTTTTTTATTAGACTTTTGTTCTTCTTCTTTTTTGGTCAAGACTTCAGCTTGCTTTTGGAATTTTGAAATCAGTTCTTGAATGGGTTTTATTTTTTCATCAATAGTAGCTTGTTCGCTTGTGGAGTTGACACTTTTAATAATTTCTAGTATTTTTTGTAAGGAAGTGATGGCTGTTTCAAGTGCTTGTTTATCTTCAAACTGGCTATCGGATTCCTTTATATCCAATTTTAAAGCTTTTTCAGTATAATGATTAGTGATTTTATCGGCCGTAGAAGTAAGAAAATCTGTTAATGTCTTTTTGCCTTCGTCAGTGGTAGGCTTTACTTCTTGAATTTTTTTCCAATCCTCTATAATCGTTTCAGAATCAATATTGAAGTTTTTAATAGCATTTTTTACTTGTTCGACATCTTGTCCATTCTTATGTTGTTTGCTGAGAGCGATGTTCCCTCTCTCTGCTTGGATATGTTCTTGATGAATGACTAAACCTATTAAAAGTCCAAGCCCTACAACAATAATGATAGTAAAAATAGTATTTTTTGATGTTAGAATATCTTTGTAGTTTTTCACAATCGTACTACGTACATGGATGGTAGTATCTTAAAGGGATCATGTACGACTTCCTCCTCATTACAGTATATCATTTTTAGCTTATTTTATAAATAAGTTTATAAGTAGAATCGAGATTTAACTATTCATTGCCCTTTTTGTAATTATATTTCTGTTTTTATCAGAGAGAATATCAGATTATCAGCCTCTTTCTTGTCTTCTCTAACCAAGCATGTTATAATGAATACTGCTCAAGCGACCTTCAATCGTGAAGCACACACGACCTTCAATCGTGAATAAACGAATAGATGGGAGACTTACCATGAGTGATAACTCTAAAACACGTGTTGTCGTGGGGATGAGTGGTGGTGTCGATTCGTCGGTGACAGCTCTTCTTCTCAAGGAGCAGGGCTACGATGTGATCGGTATCTTCATGAAGAACTGGGATGACACAGATGAAAACGGCGTCTGTACGGCGACCGAAGATTACAAGGATGTGGCTGCGGTGGCAGACCAGATTGGCATTCCTTACTACTCTGTCAACTTTGAAAAAGAGTACTGGGACCGCGTTTTCGAGTATTTCCTAGCGGAATACCGTGCAGGACGCACACCAAATCCAGATGTTATGTGTAACAAGGAAATCAAGTTTAAGGCCTTTTTGGACTATGCCATGACCCTGGGTGCAGACTATGTGGCGACTGGGCATTATGCTCGAGTAGCGCGTGATGAGGATGGCATCGTTCACATGCTTCGTGGTGTGGATAATGGCAAGGATCAGACCTATTTCCTCAGCCAACTGTCGCAAGAACAACTTCAAAAAACCATGTTCCCACTGGGACATTTGGAAAAGCCTGAAGTTCGCAGACTAGCAGAAGAAGCAGGACTTGCGACTGCTAAGAAGAAAGACTCGACAGGGATTTGCTTTATCGGAGAAAAGAACTTTAAAAACTTTCTCAGCAACTACCTGCCAGCTCAGCCAGGTCGCATGATGACTGTGGATGGTCGCGATATGGGAGAGCATGCTGGTCTTATGTACTATACGATTGGTCAGCGTGGCGGCCTCGGTATCGGTGGGCAACATGGTGGTGACAATGCACCTTGGTTCGTTGTCGGAAAAGATCTAAGCAAGAATATTCTCTATGTAGGCCAAGGTTTCTATCATGATTCGCTCATGTCAACCAGCCTAGAGGCTAGTCAAGTCCACTTTACTCGTGAGATGCCAGAGGAATTTACGCTAGAATGCACAGCAAAATTCCGCTACCGTCAGCCTGATTCTAAGGTGACCGTCCATGTCAAAGGAGACAAGGCAGAAGTCATCTTTGCAGAACCGCAACGCGCCATTACACCAGGACAGGCAGTTGTCTTTTACGATGGCGAAGAGTGTCTAGGTGGTGGTTTGATTGACAATGCTTACCGGGATGGACAAGTTTGTCAGTACATTTAGATTGACAAATTTTCTCAATTTGCTACAATAATAAAAGCAATAGAAATGATGGTCAAAGCTCATGGATGTTGCAGGCTTTTTTGTCCTGCACTTCTTTGGAGTTTTGACTGTTTTTGTGTCGTTTAAGGGAAAGGACAAGAATGACTCAGCAAGACTTTCGGACAAAAGTAGGAAATACAGTTTTTGGTGTTCGGGCGACAGCCTTGATTCTCCAAAATCGCAAGTTTCTAGTCACCAAAGATAAGGGCAAGTATTACACTATCGGCGGTGCGATTCAAGTCAATGAAAGCACGGAAGACGCGGTAGTCCGTGAAGTGAGGGAAGAACTGGGTGTCGAAGCCCAAGCTGGGCAACTAGCTTTTGTGGTTGAAAATCGTTTTGAACAGGACGATGTTTCCTATCACAATATCGAGTTTCATTATCTAGTGGACTTGCTTGAAGATGCCCCATTGACCATGCAGGAAGATGAGAAAAGGCAACCCTGTGAATGGATTGATATAGACAAGCTTGAGGGTATCAATCTAGTCCCAGCCTTTCTAAAAACAGCCCTACCAGATTGGGACGGCCAACTAAGACACATTCATCTTGAGGAATAGGAGAGAAAATGATGGTTAAGCTTATTGCCCATGTACTTGTTCATAGTGGTGGTGATTATTTGCTCATTCAGCGTTCGGAAATTAAAAGAGGAGAACCCAACGTTTATCCAACTTACTGGGATATTCCTGGTGGTGGGGTTGAAAAGGGTGAACTTCCGCGAGACGGTGCTCTTAGAGAATGCATTGAAGAAGCGGGAGTTAGGCTAGATAGCAGTTCGCTCAAACTTCTTCACGAAGATAGTCAACTGGATACCTCTAAGGATACTGTCTTTACTCGTTTAGTTTATAAAGCAGAGTGGGTTGGGGAGAAACCAATTATCAGATTAGATCCTGAAGAGCATACACACTTTAAATGGGTTACCATGGATCAAGCTCTAGAGGAGGAGAAGTTGGTTCCTTATTTGCGAGAAATTTTTGAAAGGTTAAGAAATGACTTATAATTTTACAGAAGAATACGATATTATTGTAATTGGTGCGGGACACGCTGGGGTTGAGGCTTCCTTGGCTGCTAGCCGTATGGGTTGTAAGGTCTTGCTTGCGACCATTAACATTGAAATGCTGGCTTTCATGCCATGTAATCCCTCTATCGGTGGTTCTGCCAAGGGAATTGTCGTGCGTGAAGTTGATGCCCTCGGTGGCGAAATGGCCAAAACCATTGATAAGACTTACATCCAGATGAAGATGCTCAATACTGGGAAAGGTCCAGCTGTCCGTGCTCTTCGTGCGCAGGCTGACAAGGAGCTTTACTCTAAGGAAATGCGCAAGACAGTTGAAAATCAAGAAAATCTGACCCTTCGTCAAACCATGATTGATGAGATTTTGGTGGAAGATGGCAAGGTTGTCGGTGTGCGTACAGCGACCCATCAAGAATATGCTGCCAAGGCTGTTATCGTGACGACAGGGACTGCCCTCCGTGGGGAAATTATCATTGGAGACCTTAAGTATTCATCAGGTCCTAACCACAGCTTGGCTTCTATTAACCTTGCTGACAACCTCAAGGAATTGGGTCTCGAAATTGGTCGTTTCAAGACAGGAACTCCTCCACGTGTCAAGGCTTCTTCTATCAACTACGATGTGACAGAGATTCAGCCAGGAGACGAAGCGCCTAATCACTTCTCATACACTTCGCGTGATGAGGATTATGTCAAGGACCAAGTGCCATGCTGGTTGACCTATACCAATGGTACCAGTCATGAGATTATCCAAAATAACCTCCACCGTGCGCCTATGTTTACAGGTGTGGTCAAGGGAGTGGGGCCTCGTTACTGTCCATCGATTGAAGACAAGATTGTGCGCTTTGCAGACAAGGAACGTCACCAACTCTTCCTTGAGCCAGAAGGGCGCAATACTGAGGAAGTCTATGTTCAAGGACTTTCAACCAGTCTGCCTGAGGATGTCCAGCGTGACTTGGTTCATTCCATCAAAGGTTTGGAAAATGCAGAGATGATGCGAACAGGTTATGCCATTGAGTATGATATGGTCTTGCCTCATCAGTTGCGTGCGACTCTGGAAACCAAGAAAATCTCAGGTCTTTTCACTGCTGGTCAGACCAATGGAACGTCAGGTTACGAAGAAGCTGCTGGCCAAGGGATTATCGCTGGGATCAATGCGGCTCTGAAAATCCAAGGCAAACCTGAGTTGATTTTGAAGCGCAGTGACGGATATATTGGGGTCATGATTGACGACTTGGTGACCAAGGGAACGATTGAACCTTATCGCCTTTTGACTAGTCGTGCCGAATACCGCCTCATTCTCCGCCATGACAATGCTGATATGCGTTTGACTGAGATGGGACGTGAGATTGGCCTTGTTGACGATGAACGCTGGGCTCGTTTTGAAATTAAGAAAAATCAATTTGAAAATGAGATGAAACGCCTAGACAGCATCAAACTCAAGCCAGTCAAGGAAACCAATGCCAAGGTTGAGGAGATGGGCTTCAAGCCGTTGACCGATGCAGTGACAGCCAAGGAATTCCTTCGCCGCCCAGAAGTTTCTTATCAAGATGTGGTGGCTTTTATCGGACCAGCTGCAGAGGACTTGGATGACAAGATTATCGAATTGATTGAAACAGAAATCAAGTATGAAGGCTACATTTCCAAAGCCATGGACCAGGTTGATAAGATGAAACGCATGGAAGAAAAACGCATTCCAGCCAATATTGATTGGGATGACATTGATTCTATCGCAACCGAAGCTCGTCAGAAGTTCAAACTTATCAATCCAGAAACCATCGGCCAAGCTAGCCGTATTTCGGGAGTAAACCCAGCAGATATTTCTATTTTGATGGTGTATCTTGAAGGTAAAAATCGTAGTATTTCTAAAACTCTTCAAAAATCAAAATGATACGTCGTCGGCCTCTTACGAATGAGTTCAAAGCTTGGCTTTGATTCATCTACAGCCTCCCATAGTTCCCCGAACTATGGGAGCTAACTTGAGTTATGCTTTCGCCTAGCCTTCTAGTCTGATTTCGATTTTTATTGAGTTTTAATATCAAAAGAAAGCATAGAGAAAAACAGCTCCGTCTTCGGGGCTGTTTTCTTGCTTTATTCTTCATCTGGTGTGAGGATCATCGGGATAATAATCGGTTCACGTTCGGTATTTTCATAGAGGAAGGGGCGAATAGCGTTGACAATGGCACCATTGACAGATTGAACGCTAGCATCCTTATTTTTCAGTGCGATACGAATTGCATTGAAGAGGATGCGTTGGCTTTGGCGAATCAAGTCGCCAGACTCTCTCATGTAGACAAAGCCTCGGCTGAGGATGTCTGGACCAGATAGAATCATCTGTGATTTGAAGTCAACAGTTGCGACTGCCAGAACGACACCGTCTTCAGATAGATCACGACGATCTTTGAGGACAGCAGCACCGATCTCACCGATACGATTTCCATCGACATAGATGTCTTGGGCGTTGAAATGACCTGCGATACGAGCTGAGTCAGCAGTAAGGGCGAGCACATCACCATTGCTCATGATAAAGATATTGTCCTTCTCAACACCAGTATCTACCGCTAGTCCAGCGTGGACTTTTTGCATGCGGTATTCACCGTGGACAGGCATGAAGTATTTTGGTTTAATCAAGCGGAGCATGAGTTTTTGCTCTTGCTGGCCACCGTGTCCAGATGTATGGATATTGTTAACTTTACCGTGGATAACTTCGACACCAGCTTCAGAAATGATGTTAATCAGTTTGTTGACGCTAGTAGTGTTTCCAGGGATTGGACTTGAAGAGAAGATAACAGTATCACCTGGTTGGAGTTGCACCTGGCGGTGGGTTCCGTTGGCGATACGAGAGAGGGCTGCCATAGGCTCGCCCTGACTACCTGTACAGAGGATCAGAATTTCGCCTGCAGGGTAGTCTTTGATTTCATTTGGCTCGATAAAGGTTCCTTTAGGAGCTTTGATGTAGCCAAGTTCGATTCCGTTGACAATGGCCTTTTCCATCGAACGACCAAAGACCGCAATCTTACGTCCAGTCTTAACAGCGGCTTCTGTTGCTTGTTGGAGACGGAAGATATTTGAGGCAAAAGATGCAAAGATGATACGTCCTTCGATACCTTGGATAATCTTCATGATGGACTGACCAACGACTTTTTCAGAGTTGGTAAAGGTTGGCACTTCTGCATTTGTTGAGTCAGACAGGAGACAGAGCACGCCTTCTTCACCAAGGGCAGCCATACGGTGCAAGTCCGCAGGTTCTCCAACTGGCGTGAAGTCGAACTTGAAGTCACCCGTACAGACGATTTTCCCTTGAGGAGTATGAATAACAATCCCCAAAGGCTCTGGAATGGAGTGAGTCGTTCTAAAGAAAGTTGCCTTGAGATTTTTAAAGGTCAACTCAGTATTGTGATTGATTTCGTAAAGTTTGGCGTTGCGCAAGAGGCCATGTTCTTCGAGTTTTCCACGGATTAAAGCCAAGGCAAGCGGTCCAGCATAGATAGGGACATTTGCTTGCTTGAGCAGGAATGGAATCCCACCGATGTGGTCCTCGTGTCCGTGTGTGATCAAAACAGCCTTGACGCGGTCGATGTTGTCCACGATGTAAGAGTAGTCAGGAATGACATAGTCGATACCCAGTAAGTCATCTTCTGGGAATTTAATCCCAGCATCGACGATGATAATCTCATCTTGGTATTCAATCCCGTAAGTGTTTTTCCCGATTTCTCCCAGACCACCGATGGCAAAAACGCCGACTTCTTCAGGTTTAAGAGTGTAGGCCATATTAGAACTCCGTGATTTCGAAAGCGCCAGTTTCTTTTTCGTAATCTAGCAATTTGTCAGACAAGCGTTCGATATACTCGATGTTGTACTCTGGGCGATTTTCTTCGACAAGTTGGCGAGCAGCGATACGGCCCTCAAGTTCTGAGCTGGCATCAATGTCTAGGTAAAGTGCGCGTGTTGTTTCACGACGTGGGCTACGTTCTTTTGTTTCTTGATAAAAAACTTTGTAAATCATATAGTTCCTTTCTATTTACAGGTCAGCTTATTCCAAACTTTTAGCATAGATTTGCTTGATTTCATTCCATTTTGTGTCTAGATTGACCTTGATTCGTTACAATTATTTCAATTATACCACAAAATGAAAAATTAGTAAAAGACGGAAACGAGAAAGTCATGGGGCGATTCGTCGAGTAAACGCTTGCAAAAAAACAAAAATGTGTTATATTGATAACGGAAGTGAAATTTATTGCTTGTCATAATTCCATATAGTTTTTAAGTCAAGGAGGTTGCCCTATGTATAACTTATTTGCTTTTGCTATCGGAGCTCGCTTGGTAGCTTTTATTGTTTTTGTTGCTTGCGTTTATGCGGGAAATCTTCTATTTGCCAAACTGGAACAACGACAAAGCAAGTTCTTGTGGAAAATTACCTTTGTGACTCTCTACTCGCTTTTTCTCCTCCTCGTAACCTATGTCGTTTGGTTTGTATTTTACTTTGGATTAAATGCTTAGATGCCCTACTTATGCTGGGGCATTTTTGTTTGGGGGTAAAAAATAGAAAAACTCTTGATTGAGGTCAAGAGGCAGTTTCAAATCTAGAGCAACAAAAAAATGAGAGGACCAATGGTAGTCAGGGGTCTTTACAGCTCAAAGCTGAAGGCAGTCCCAAACCTGTACCAGAAGTTGGTACCTTTGAACGTTCTGTTACCAGTCGCCCTACGTTATCCTCTCAATATTTATATTTTACTATAACTTACTGAGGGAATCAACTTTAAAAGCATCAAAAATCCCTTGACCGAAGTCAAGAACCAATGTTAAAATGGAGAAAAATGTTATAAGGAGAATTATTAGATGAATGAAACCGTTGAGACAACATTGTTATTAAATCTATTCTATTATCAGAATGAAACATATTCAAGAAACGAAGTTTTCATTGAATCCAAAAAGAGAAAAGCTATTTCAATTAATTTTAGATGAATATGCTGATGAACTAAAAGAAATTGATGAAGATTTATATAATGAATATAAAGAAACAATTACTTTTCTTGAAGGTATTTCAGAAGATGAATATCAAAATATTAAAAATAAAATTATCGAAAGTGTAAAGGAATTTATAAAGAATGAGAGATGATATGAGACCGACATTTAAACAAGTAAGAGACTACTTTATTAATAAAGAGGCGAAACCTCCCATCACTAATGAATATATGAAAACAGGATATGGGCAAAAAAGAAAAGGAGGCTATATTGGATATATTGATTTCGCTGAGGTTTGTTCTTCACAAGGAGAATACATTTCAAAAGATGAACAGCATAATAAAAATTATGAAGTTCTTAAAAACTGTATAGAGAAAAATTTATTTGAAGAATATGAACTATCTTATCTGCGGAAAATGAGTGATATCTCGATTTTAGACTTGAACTTAGATGATAAATGTGAACCAAATCAAAAATGGCATCTATATGTTTCATTGTTTGCTCAGACAATAATTGAAATCAAAAATGAAGGTAAAACTGCTGAAGACTTGTGGATAACACAGTTTCGTAAATATCCGAGCTTACAACTAAAATTATGGATGGCCGAAGTTGTAGGGCTAGGCGTGCAAGAAATTGGTGATGCCATTAAGAATAATGCAGGTAAGAGCAAAGTAAACAACTTGATTAGAGAAATATCCTGGGATGCTATTTTTGAGAAAGTATATAGTATATAAATAATCAATTAAAAAACTTCATAGGAGATGTAATGGATCTCACTGAGTAATATGTGAGAATTCAAGGATAATATTGAAAAGTCTCTGTTTTAGGTCGAAAAAGAAAAAGCTCTTGAGAAATCTCGAGAGCAAATAAAAAAGCTGAGACAAAACTCGGGGATTTTCCTGGAGCAGTCCAGGTGGCAGCACCTCTACCTGAAGCGAATGCATCGCAACCTCTGAATGACTTGTCACCAAATCAAACTCGATCTCAGTCTTTACTTAATTCTATCATCTATGAGGTTAAGAAGTCAATCTATAAGTATAACGATGTAGAAATAGCAAGATGGAGTGGAGTGCTTACTAAAAGGCAAAGACAAGCACTTAATTTAAGAGTAATCAAAAAGAGAGGACGTATCTACACATGGGGTTTTTACAGCTCAAAGCTGAGGGCAGTCCCACACTCGTACCAGAAGTTGGTACCTTTGAACGCTCTGTTACCAGTCGCCCTACGTTATCCTCTCAATATTTACATGTTACTATAACTTACTGAGGGAATCAACTTTAAAAGTATCAAAAAGCTCCTGACCGAAGTCAAGAGCCGTCAAACACTGGGGGCGAATTGTTCAATCGCAATTCCAGTTCTTTAGAAACCAAAGTTTCAGGGATAGCACTGCAACCCGAAGAGTCAAAGACTCAACCTGATTTTCCTACCAGTGTTGAATTACATTTTAACATTGATAGACCAACATAGTCAACAGTTTATATAAAAATAGGAATACCAAAAGTAGGATTAAGAATGTTTAGTTTGTTTGAATTTACGATAGGGTTGGCCTCTTGGTGTTTATAGTTTTTGTAGCCTGTTTCTAAGGGGGAATGCTCTGTTTGTATATCTGGGACACCCAAAAAAAATTCCTTTAGAAGCTTGCTTTTGTGACGCTCTATTCAATTTTTATCCTCCTTGTAACCTATGTCGTTTGGTTTGTATTTTACTTTGGATTAAATGCTTAGATGCCCTGCTCATGCTGGGGCATTTTTATTTGGGGGCAAAGAAAATTCCCATGTGCCAGCTTTTGTAGTATAATAGTAAGCAGACCAAAAGATAGGAATGTGTTATGAAAGTATTAGCTTTTGATACGTCCAGCAAGGCTCTTTCTCTCGCTATTTTAGAGGACAAGCAGGTTCTTGCCGAGACGACGATTAATATCAAGAAAAATCACAGTATTACCCTCATGCCTGCCATCGATTTTTTGATGGCAAGTTTGGATTGGACACCCAAGGATTTGGATCGAATCGTGGTAGCGGAAGGGCCAGGTAGCTACACAGGTTTGCGAATTGCGGTAGCAACTGCCAAGACTTTGGCTCATACCCTGAACATTGAGTTAGTTGGTATGTCGAGCCTCTTGGCTCTGGTGCCCTACCAACAAGAAGGCCTGTTCGTTCCTTTGATGGATGCGCGTCGCAACAATGTTTATGCAGGATTTTATGAAAATACCAAACCTGTCATGCCAGAAGCACACCTATCTTTTGAAGAGGTGCTAGAAAAAGTCAAGGGTGCTAGTCAGGTAACCTTTGTCGGAGAAATTGGAACCTTTGTGGAGCAGATTCAAGAACATTTGCCAAGGACTGATTACAAAGAAACCTTGCCTAATGCAGCCAATCTTGCTCTTTGGGCCTGGGACAAGGAAGCAGATTCCTTGCACGACTTTGTGCCGAACTACCTCAAACGTGTTGAGGCTGAGGAAAACTGGCTCAAGAACCATACCGATTCTGATGAGTCCTACATTAAACGCCTATGATAGAAATCAAACGAACTCAACAGCAACCTGACTTGGCTCAAGCCATCTACGCTGTTATGATAGCTGTTTACCCAGTCAGTCCTTGGACGCTGGAACAAATCCAAGCAGACCTGTCCCAAGACCAGACTTGGTATGCTCTAGCTTATGATGGGGCAGAGGTGATTGGCTTTCTAGCCGTGCAGGAGAATCTTTTTGAAGCAGAAGTCCTGCAAATTGCTGTTAAAGGAGCCTATCAGGGCCAGGGTATTGCCTCGGCCTTGTTTGCTCAATTGCCGACAGACAAGGAGATTTTCCTCGAAGTCAGAAAGTCAAACCAACGAGCGCAAGCATTTTACAAAAAAGAAAAGATGGCAGTCATCGCTGAGAGAAAGGCCTACTACCATGATCCAGTCGAGGACGCCATCATCATGAAGAGAGAAATAGATGAAGGATAGATATATTTTAGCATTTGAAACATCCTGTGATGAGACTAGTGTTGCCGTCTTGAAAAACGACGATGAGCTCTTGTCCAATGTCATTGCTAGTCAAATTGAGAGTCACAAACGTTTTGGTGGCGTAGTGCCGGAAGTAGCCAGTCGTCACCATGTCGAGGTCATTACAGCCTGTATCGAGGAGGCACTAGCAGAAGCAGGGATTACCGAAGAGGACGTGACAGCTGTGGCGGTTACCTATGGACCAGGCTTGGTCGGAGCCTTACTAGTTGGTTTGTCAGCTGCTAAGGTCTTTGCTTGGGCACATGGACTTCCATTGATTCCTGTTAACCACATGGCTGGTCACCTCATGGCCGCTCAAAGTGTGGAGCCTTTGGAGTTTCCCTTGCTAGCCCTCTTGGTCAGCGGTGGACACACAGAGTTGGTTTATGTTTCTGAGGCTGGTGACTACAAGATTGTTGGAGAAACGCGAGATGACGCGGTTGGTGAGGCTTATGATAAGGTCGGCCGTGTCATGGGCTTGACCTATCCTGCAGGTCGTGAGATTGATGAGCTAGCTCATCAGGGACAGGATATTTATGATTTCCCCCGTGCCATGATTAAGGAAGATAATCTAGAGTTTTCATTCTCAGGTTTGAAGTCTGCCTTTATCAATCTTCACCACAATGCCGAGCAAAAGGGAGAAAGTCTGTCTACAGAGGACTTGTGTGCTTCCTTCCAAGCAGCAGTCATGGATATTCTTATGGCTAAAACCAAGAAAGCCTTGGAAAAATACCCTGTCAAAACTCTGGTTGTGGCAGGTGGCGTGGCAGCCAATAAAGGCCTCAGAGAACGCCTAGCAGCCGAAATCACAGATGTCAAGGTCATCATCCCCCCACTGCGTCTATGCGGAGACAATGCAGGCATGATTGCCTATGCCAGCGTCAGCGAGTGGAACAAAGAAAACTTCGCAGGCTTGAACCTCAATGCCAAACCAAGTCTCGCTTTTGATACTATGGAATAAAATAGAGTCTGTCTGATTACAATCAGCAGACTTTTTTCTCTTCCCTGAATGTGTTATAATAGTCCATGCTGTGGCTGGAACCGATTCAGCCCACTTATTAAGACAATACGAGGAGAAAGATGAAAGAAAAAGGATTTTGGGAGGGGGCGCAGGCAGCCATGCCAACGGCCCTGGGTTATGTCAGTATCGGACTGGCCTGTGGGATTATTGGTGCGCCCTATGTGACACCTGTTGAGATGGGCTTGATGAGCCTCTTTGTTTATGCTGGGAGTGCCCAGTTTGCCATGTTGGCCTTGATTGCGGTTCAAGCACCTGTAGCTGCCATTGCCATGACGGTCTTTTTGATTAATTTGCGTCTCTTTTTATTGAGTTTGCATGCGTCAACTTATTTCCGTCACACTAGTCTATGGCACAATATCGGTATGTCTAGTATCTTGACGGACGAGACCTACGGCGTCTTGATGGGTGAATTGGCCCATACAGACAAGGTCAATCCTATGTGGATGCACGGAAATAATCTCAACAGCTATGTGGCTTGGTTTGTGGGGACAGTAGTCGGAACGGCTCTGGGTGGCCTACTGCCAAATCCAGAAATCTTTGGCTTGGATTTTGCCCTGGTTGGGATGTTCATCGGCATTTTTGCTTCGCAATTCCAGATTATGCAAAGACGGATTCCTGTCCGCAATCTGCTCATTATCCTAGCAGTTGTTGCGGTGTCCTTCTTTTTACTCTTAACAGTGGTGTCTCAGTCGCTAGCTGTTCTGTTTGCGACGCTACTTGGTTGTACAACGGGGGTGGTTTTAGATGGTCAGTAAGTATCTTTTATTAGCAGTTATTTTCTCTGGCTTAGTGACTTGGATTCCCCGTATGATTCCCTTCATCTTGGTCAAGTATAAGGGTTTGCCTGCAATCGTTGAGCGTTTTTTGAAGTTCTTGCCCGTTTCTATTATCTTTGCCTTGATTCTTTCAAGCGTAGTGACAGGCAAGGTTGGCAGCCTTCCTCAAATCAAATGGCTGGACTTCTTAGCAGTCTTTCCAACAGCTTGGGTAGCCTTTCGCTATCGTAATCTAGTCGGCACAGTTCTCTTTGGAGTTGTCTTGATTGGAGTCTTGCGTTTGGTCTTTTAATACTCTTCGAAAATCAAATTCAAACCACGTCAGCGTCGCCTTACCGTACTCAAGTACAGCTTGCGGCTAGCTTCCTAGTTTGCTCTTTGATTTTCATTGAGTATAAATCAGCCATAAAGAAAACCTATCACAGAGATAGATATCATATAATGGCGTAAATGTTTTTTTTCTGTTAAGATTATAAGGTATTCTATTTTGGAGGAAATGACATGAAAAAAATCGTTAAATACTCATCTCTTGCTGCCCTAGGGCTTGTTGCTGCAGGTGTGCTAGCAGCTTGCTCAGGTGGTGCTAAGAAAGAAGGAGAAGCAGCTAGCAAGAAAGAAATTATCGTTGCAACCAATGCTTCACCAAAACCATTCAACTATGAAGAAAATGGTGAATTGACTGGTTATGAAATTGAAGTGGTTCGCGCTATCTTTAAAGACTCTGACAAGTATGATGTCAAGTTTGAGAAGACAGAGTGGTCAGGTGTCTTTGCAGGACTTGATGCTGACCGTTACCAAATGGCCGTTAACAACATCAGCTACACTAAAGAACGTGCTGAAAAATACCTTTACGCAGCGCCAACCGCTAAAAACCCTAACGTTCTTGTAGTGAAAAAAGATGATTCTAGCATCAAATCGCTTGATGATATCGGTGGAAAATCAACAGAAGTTGTTCAAGGGACAACATCTGCTAAACAGTTAGAAGACTACAACAAACAACACTCAGATAATCCAACTGTCCTTAACTATACTAGAGCTGACTTCCAACAAATCATGGGACGTTTGAGCGATGGCCAGTTTGACTACAAGATTTTTGATAAAATCGGTGTTGAAACAGTTATCAAGAACCAAGGTTTGGACAACTTGAAAGTTATCGAACTTCCAAGCGACCAACAACCTTACGTTTACCCACTTCTTGCCAAAGGTCAAGATGAGTTGAAAACATTTGTAGACAAACGCATCCAAGAACTCTACAAAGACGGAACCCTTGAAAAATTGTCTAAACAATTCTTCGGAGACACTTATCTACCAGCAGAAGCTGATATTAAATAATTTCTTGAAATCATCCATTCTGAGTAAGGTGGGTGATTTCTCAATTTTTAGTGATATAGTTTTAAACTATATATCTGACTATCTAATAACAATTTGTGAAATCAAACAAATTGTGAGATACTAGTACGGTATTATTTTTAAGGAGAAAGAATCATGAAAATTAAAAAATGGCTTGGTGTAGCAGCCCTTGCTACAGTCGCAGGTTTGACTCTTGCAGCTTGCGGAAACTCAGAAAAGAAAGCAGATAATGCAACAACTATCAAAATCGCAACGGTTAACCGTAGCGGTTCTGAAGAAGCTCGTTGGGATAAAGTCCAAGAATTAGTTAAAAAAGACGGTATTACTTTGGAGTTTACAGAGTTCACAGACTACTCACAACCAAACAAGGCAACTGCTGATGGCGAAGTAGACTTGAACGCTTTCCAACACTATAACTTCTTGAACAACTGGAACAAAGAAAACGGGAAAGACCTTGTAGCGATTGCAGATACTTATATCTCTCCAATCCGCCTTTACTCAGGTTTGAATGGAAGTGACAACAAGTACACTAAAGTAGAAGACATCCCAGCAAACGGAGAAATCGCTGTACCGAACGATGCTACAAACGAAAGCCGTGCGCTTTACTTGCTTCAATCAGCTGGCTTGATTAAATTGGATGTTTCTGGAACTGCTCTTGCAACAGTTGCTAACATCAAAGAAAATCCAAAGAACTTGAAAATCACTGAATTGGATGCTAGCCAAACAGCTCGTTCATTGTCATCAGTTGACGCTGCCGTTGTAAACAATACCTTCGTTACAGAAGCAAAATTGGACTACAAGAAAGCACTTTTCAAAGAACAAGCTGATGAAAACTCAAAACAATGGTACAACATCATCGTTGCGAAAAAAGATTGGGAAACATCACCAAAAGCTGATGCTATCAAGAAAGTTGTTGCAGCTTACCATACAGATGAAGTGAAAAAAGTTATCGAAGAAACATCAGACGGTTTGGATCAACCAGTTTGGTAATAAGAAACAGGGAGGTGGGAGAGAAAATTCCACCTCTTGCTTTTGTATAGAGCATGGATTGTAAAGAAGACTATAGGTTCATAGAAAGGTAGAGAGAATATGGTTTTTCCTAGCGAACAAGAACAGATTGAAAAATTTGAAAAGGATCATGTGGCCCAGCATTATTTTGAGGTTTTGCGTACCTTGATTTCTAAGAAGTCGGTCTTTGCCCAACAGGTGGGTCTCAAAGAAGTTGCCAACTATCTGGGTGAGATTTTCAAGCGTGTGGGGGCTGAAGTGGAGATTGATGAGACTTATACAGCGCCCTTTGTCATGGCGCATTTCAAGAGTTCGCGTCCAGATGCCAAGACCTTGATTTTCTATAACCACTATGACACTGTGCCAGCGGATGGGGATCAGATCTGGACAGAGGATCCCTTTACTCTTTCAGTGCGCAATGGCTTCATGTATGGACGTGGGGTTGACGATGATAAGGGTCACATCACAGCTCGTTTGAGTGCTTTGAGAAAATACATGCAGCACCATGATGACCTGCCTGTCAATATCAGTTTTATCATGGAGGGAGCGGAGGAATCGGCTTCGACAGACCTGGATAAGTATCTAGAAAAGCATGCGGATAAACTCCGTGGTGCGGATTTATTGGTCTGGGAACAAGGAACCAAAAATGCCTTGGAACAGCTGGAAATTTCTGGTGGAAATAAGGGGATTGTGACCTTTGATGCCAAGGTTAAAAGTGCTGATGTGGATATCCACTCTAGTTATGGTGGGGTTGTGGAGTCAGCTCCCTGGTACCTCCTTCAAGCCCTACAGTCTCTTCGTGCCGCAGATGGTCGTATCTTGGTTGAAGGTTTGTACGAAGAAGTACAAGAGCCAAATGAACGTGAATTGGCTTTGGTGGATATCTATGCTCAACGAAATCCAGGAGAAATCAGCCAGATTTATGGTTTGGAATTGCCTCTCTTACAAGAGGACCGCGCAGACTTTCTAAAACGTTTCTTTTTCGAGCCAGCTCTTAATATCGAAGGGATTCAGTCAGGTTATCAAGGACAAGGAGTCAAAACGATATTACCTGCAGAAGCCAGTGCTAAGCTAGAGGTTCGTTTGGTTCCTGGCCTAGAACCGCATGATGTTCTGGAAAAAATTCGGAAACAGCTAGACAAAAATGGCTTTGATAAGGTAGAATTATACTATACCTTGGGAGAGATGAGCTATCGAAGCGATATGAGCGCGCCAGCCATTCTCAATGTAATCGAGTTGGCCAAGAAATTCTATCCACAGGGCGTTTCGGTCTTGCCGACGACAGCTGGGACAGGGCCTATGCATACGGTCTTTGATGCCCTGGAGGTGCCAATGGTGGCCTTCGGTCTAGGAAATGCCAATAGCCGAGACCACGGTGGAGATGAAAATGTGCGAATCGCCGATTATTACACCCATATTGAATTAGTAGAGGAGCTGATTAGAAGCTATGAGTAGAGATATTATCAAGTTAGATCAGATTGATGTGACTTTTCATCAAAAGAAGAGAACCATCACAGCGGTCAAGGATGTGACCATTCATATCCAAGAAGGGGATATCTACGGAATCGTTGGATATTCTGGAGCAGGGAAATCAACCCTTGTACGGGTGATTAACCTTTTGCAAAAACCATCTGCAGGGAAAATAATCATTGATGACGATGTGATTTTTGATGGTAAGGTCACCTTGACGGCCGAGCAGTTGCGTCGTAAACGTCAAGATATCGGAATGATTTTCCAGCATTTCAACCTGATGAGCCAAAAGACAGCAGAGGAGAATGTAGCCTTTGCCCTTAAACACTCTGGACTCAGCAAGGAAGAAAAGAAGGCTAAAGTAGCTAAGTTGTTGGACTTGGTTGGTTTGGCAGACCGTGCTGAAAACTACCCTTCACAACTATCTGGTGGGCAAAAACAGCGTGTAGCCATTGCGCGTGCCTTAGCTAATGATCCAAAAATCTTGATTTCAGACGAGTCAACTTCTGCCCTTGATCCGAAGACAACCAAGCAGATTTTGGCCTTGTTACAAGATTTGAACCAAAAATTAGGCTTGACAGTTGTCTTGATTACGCATGAAATGCAGATTGTCAAAGACATTGCCAACCGTGTTGCAGTTATGCAGGATGGGCATTTGATTGAAGAGGGAAGTGTCCTTGAAATCTTCTCAAACCCTAAACAACCCTTGACCCAAGACTTTATCTCAACAGCTACAGGTATTGACGAAGCCATGGTCAAAATCGAGAAGCAAGAAATCGTGGAACACTTGTCTGAAAACAGTCTCTTAGTGCAACTCAAGTACGCTGGAGCTTCAACAGACGAGCCACTTTTGAATGAATTGTACAAGCATTACCAAGTAACGGCTAATATCCTCTATGGAAATATCGAAATCCTTGACGGCACTCCTGTTGGAGAATTAGTTGTGGTCTTGTCAGGTGAACAAGCAGCGTTGGCAGGTGCTCAAGAAGCCATTCGTCAAGCAGGCGTACAACTAAAAGTATTGAAGGGAGGACAGTAAGATGGAATCATTGATTCAAACCTATTTGCCAAATGTTTATAAAATGGGCTGGGCTGGTCAAGCAGGCTGGGGAACAGCCATCTACCTAACCCTCTATATGACAGTTCTTTCCTTCATCATCGGAGGTTTCTTGGGGCTAGTTGCAGGTCTCTTCCTTGTCTTGACAGCGCCAGGTGGTGTCTTGGAAAATAAAGTCGTTTTCTGGATTTTGGATAAGATTACCTCTATTTTCCGTGCGGTTCCCTTTATCATCCTCTTGGCAGTCTTGTCACCCTTCTCCCATCTAATCGTAGGGACAAGCATTGGTCCAAATGCGGCTATCGTACCGCTATCTTTTGCGGTCTTTGCCTTCTTTGCCCGTCAGGTGCAGGTTGTCTTGGCTGAGCTAGATGGTGGTGTCATTGAGGCGGCTCAAGCGAGTGGAGCGACATTCTGGGATATCGTTGGTGTTTACCTATCAGAAGGTCTTCCAGATTTGATTCGTGTGACAACTGTGACCTTGATTTCACTTGTTGGGGAAACAGCCATGGCCGGTGCGGTTGGAGCTGGCGGTATCGGTAATGTAGCCATTGCTTATGGATTTAACCGCTACAATCACGATGTGACTATCTTGGCAACCATTATTATCATTTTGATTATCTTTGCAATCCAATTCTTGGGAGATTTCTTGACTAAGAAATTGAGCCATAAATAAAAAAGAGCTAGGCCATCTGTACATCAATTCATAGGAGTTGTCGTTATAGTCAAGACTTAAAATTCTCTGTACTAGTTGCTATCAACCGTTACTTTTAAGAGTAAGAGAGTTAAGAATTGTGGGGAGTCAATATGCAAAATCTGGGAGAAGTTTTTAAAGAATTGAGAAAGAGTCGGAATATATCTCTCCAGGAGGCGACGGGAGGAGAGTTTACTTATTCCATGCTGAGCAAATTTGAGCGTGGAGAAGCAGATTTATCCTCTATGAAATTGATTACTGCCTTAGATAACATCCACTCTGACTTGAATGAATTTATGTACTTGGTACGTGGTTTTTCTCAGAAACAGATTTTGGCTTTTCAAGAAAATCTCTGGGAACTATATGACAGAGAAGGGATTGATTCTCTCCAATCCTTGTATGAAGAGACGACTAAAAAGTACAGATCAAGTGCTAAAACAAGCTATCTTTTACAAATGATTCGTATCAAAAGCCTTCTTGTGTTTTTTGATTCAGAAATACGAGCAACGGATGAAGAACTGACTTTTCTCTATGACTATTTTTTTACTATTGATATCTGGGGAAATTATGAATTAGAACTATTTTCAACGATTTCTACTTTGTTCCCTCTGCCCCTCTATTTTAAATATTCTAGGGAGATGTTGCAAAAGACGGATTTATTAGGCTCTTTACCTAGTAACAAAGTCGCTATTGATACCATTTTAATTAATGGACTCTTTAAAGCGATAGAGGAAAAGGATAAATTAAAAGCAGACTATTTTACCTTTCAGGTTGAAAACCGCGATTTACCAGAATCTGAAGCTTATCTTAAAATCATTTATATGATTGCTAAAGGGTATTATGATACTATTTTTAAAGTAGAAAATAAGGGGCTTGAAAAAATCCAAAGAGGCATTACAATCTTACAAGATTTAGAGTATGTAGATGGTGCAAGATACTATGAAAACTATTTTGCAAGTCAGCTCTCGAATAAAGATTTGTAATATATTCCAATTACATCGACTGATGAAAAATAAATGGGTTTGTAGATGGAGTGATAAATAGCAGTATCTAGGAGCTAGAGTTCCTATTTTCAGAAAAAATATATTACAAAAAAGTGGGGAGTCCCGCTTTTTTTGTTAGACTGAATTCAATAGAATACTCTTTGAAATGTGAGAAAGGCCTGTTATGAAACTATTCTTAAGACATCATTTATTTAGAATACTGACCTTATCAAGGTTTTTGAGCTCAAGTGGAGCTTATATTTATAATCTGGTATTTATCGTTTATGCTGCGAGTCTACCCTTTAAAAATATAGCTGTATTTATGGCGAATATGATTACGATTTTACCTTTCCTATTTACTTTTTATGTTGGGATTAAGGCTGATCATACTCGGAATAAAGCAGGGACAATTATCTGGGTTGGTTGTGTGCAAAGTCTACTATTTCTTTTGATTGCTAGTGTGATTCATGACCAGAACTTCGTAACGTTTGCTTTTATCTGTATGGTTAACATCTGTTCGGATATTTTATCGGATTATACAGCAGGCCTTCGTATGCCGATTATCCAGCATAATATTTCGGAAGATAGGCTCTATGAAGCTTATTCCTTTACTCAGTTTGTTTCCTATTTATCAAATCTAGGAGGTCAAGCCTTAGGAGTATGGTTACTCACAACCAGTCATCAAAATTTTTCTTTTGTTGCAATTGTGAACGCTGGCTTCTTTTTACTATCTTCTCTTATTTTGTTCAAAAATAGAAGAGAATTGACGTATTTGTCTGTAAGTGTAGAGGATAAGTCGATTAGTTTACTCCAACAAGTTAAGGCAATCTATGCGGACATGGATGATATCTTTAGGCAGAGAGAAAGTAAATCATTGTTTAAAATGATTCTTGTCATTTTGGTGATGAATACTTTGGGAGGAGCTGTTGGAGGTATTTACCACTTTTACTTATTAGACCATACTATCTATCATCTCAGCTATGCTCAAGCCCTATTTTTAATTGAATGTGTTAGCTTAGGAGGAGCTATTCTTGGTAGCCTAACTCCCCATGATTATTTTGGGAAATTGTCGTTTTCAAGTTTGCTATCGCTCAATGCAATTCTGTTTGTATTACTTGCTACTGCTAATATTTTAGATTTTTCTCCTCTAGTAGGTGTTGTTTGCTTAGCCTTTGTGATGTATTTGATGTCGAAATCAATGCCTAAATTAGATACTCTGTTATTGTCTAATTTGAGTGCGGATGTATTAGCTCGAAGTAATAATCTCTTGAGTATGATTTTTTCCCTAACATTACCCTTGGGGATGTCTGTATTTTCCTTCTTAGCTTTGCAAGATATCAGCCTTTGTTGGTGGGTGTTTTTGGTAGTGAGTGTGATAGGGTTGATTTTATCACTAGAAAAAAGAAGTTTTTCGGGTAAAAAATTTTAACCTAGGAAGCTCAAGCTTACTAGAAGGTCTTCCGGATTTGATCCGTGTGACGACTGTGACCTTGATTTCCCTTGTTGGGGAAACAGCCATGGCCGGTGCGGTTGGAGCTGGTGGTATCGGTAACGTGGCCATCGCTTATGGATTTAACCGCTACAATCATGATGTGACCATCTTGGCAACCATCATTATCATTTTGATTATCTTTGCAATCCAATTTTTGGGAGATTTCTTGACCAAAAAATTGAGCCATAAATAAAAAGAGCCGTGTGGCTCTTTTTTATTTATCAGATTTTCTGCGCCAATTTTTTACTCAAGGCTTGTCCAATCAAGGCACCCATTAGGGCTCCGATGACAATACTTGCGATAAATAGAAGGACGGTTCCAGGATTTGGCGCGACCATGATACGGTCGATATATTCTTGGGATTTTCCTCTTGCTAGGAGGGTAGCCATATAGGCTTTGGGTGCAATCCACATGATTAGAATTGGTCCTGATGTGCTAAAGGCAAAGAGTATGAAAGAAAGGAAATTCTTAGTTTGGTCCTTGTATTTTCCGAGGTTAGCTACTGCATCTGCTAGGAGACCACAGATAATTCCAGGAAGGAAGGCACCGGCACCGTGTTTAGTTCCCAAGAAAAAGAGGGCAATGACAAGGCCGATAGTGGTAATGGCTCCAAAGCGCGGAACTTTTGCGACTAGGATCATATAGACGCTACCGCCGAAAAGGGCAGTAAAGGCAGGCGCATAAAACATGTTTCCAGCTTGGTCAAAGAAATTGCCCAAAAGGACACCAATCCCCATGCAGAGGAAGTAAAGAACTGCAAAAAGCAGTGTAGTTAAGATAGATTTTTTCATGAATTGTCTCCTGATAATTTTTTCACAATTCTCATTGTACCACGGTTTTATGGGATTGTAAATGGATACTAGAAGTTTTTGAAAACGCTTGAAATATGATATAATAGTTTCATAGTTATTTTTAGGGGGATATCATGGGTAGATTTTTAGACTTTGTCTTTAATCGTTTCTTTTTAGGGATGATTGCGACAGCCTTCTTTTGGCTATTAACCTTGGTAGGAGGGATTATCCTTGGTCTAGCGCCGGCTAGTGCCACCTTGATGAGCCTATATGCAGAACATGGTTACAGCTTTCGGGAATACAGTTTGAAGGAGGCGTGGTCTCTTTATAAGCAAAATTTCGTCTCAAGCAATCTGATTTTCTATAGCTTTTTAGGGGTGGATCTAGTTTTGGTCTATGGCCTGTATCTCTTGGTTCAATTGCCTCATCAGACTATTATTCATTTGATTGCGACCTTTTTGAATGTCTTAGTAGTTGCCCTGATCTTTTTGGCTTATACAGTATCTTTGAAACTACAAGTTTATTTTGACTTGTCTTATCGAAATAGTCTCAAACTATCCTTGATTGGCATCTTTATGAGCTTAGCGGCTGTGGCCAAGGTTCTCCTTGGAACTGTGCTACTTGTGGCAATTGGTTACTATATGCCTGCCCTACTTTTCTTTGTAGGAATTGGGATGTGGCATTTCTTTATCAGTGATATGTTGGAACCGGTCTATGAAAGTATCCATGAAAAATTGGCGACAAAATAGAATGAAGCAGTTTTGGCTACATACGCTTCTAAGAACCTACAGTTCAGTGATGATGATTATTATTGCGAGTTTTGCAATCTTACTCTCTTACGCTGACTGGGATTCACGGGAAAAGGAAGCTCAAAGAGTAGCCCAGCGTGTAACCACTCGAACAGTCGAAGAGGTGGAATATTATTATCGCGAGTCAGCCCAGCTAGCGCAAGATTTAGTAGCCAATCAAGACCGTATACAAGGGGTTTATAAGTACTTTAGCTTGTCAACTTCTGAGTATTTTTATTGGCTGTTGGAGCATCAAGCAGCTTCGTCAACTTCTATTTCTCTGTATGAAAATATTGATGATCTTTATGTCCAAAATGACTATATAACGGGTGTTGCAATCGTCTTGCAGGACTTTAAAGAAGTTTATGTTTCAACAAGGGATAAAAGAAGTGGTCATATCTTGCCTGCTGAGGCCTTTAAACCAGAGGCCAATAGTTTTGGAATTCCAGTTCTGGACCCAGCAACGGATCAATCTATAGGAGTGATTTACATCTCCTTGGATCCAGAAGTTTTATATCATGCCATTGACAATACCCGAGGTCATATTCCGATGGCTGTTACTGTGACATCACCATTTGATACGGAGATTTTTCATATTGGTGAGAGGGTCGATAGGGAACATGAGAACTGGTTTGTCGGTTTTACCTCTCATGGCTATCAGGTTCAGGTAGCAGTTCCTAAAAACTTTGTTTTACAAGGAACGGTGACCAGCTCTGCTTTGATTGTGGGCTTGAGCCTTCTCTTTATTGTCATTCTCTATCTGACTTTGAGGAAGACCTTTGCGAACTACCAAAAGCAGGTAGTGGATTTGGTGGATTCTATTCAAGCTATTGCTCAAGGGGAAGAAGGTCTTCGCATCGATACGCTTGAAAAGGATCAGGAATTGCTCCTAATCGCGGAGACGACCAATGATATGTTGGATCGTTTGGAAAAGAATATCCATGATATTTATCAGCTAGAGCTTAGTCAAAAAGATGCCAATATGCGAGCCTTACAGGCTCAAATCAACCCTCACTTCATGTACAATACGCTGGAGTTTTTGCGTATGTACGCAGTTATGCAGAGTCAAGATGAGTTGGCAGATATCATTTATGAGTTCAGTAGTCTGTTGCGTAACAATATTTCTGACGAAAGAGAGACTCTTCTCAAACAGGAATTAGAATTTTGTCGGAAATATAGCTATCTCTGCATGGTTCGCTATCCCAAGTCCATTGCCTATGGTTTCAAGATAGATCCAGAGTTAGAGAATATGAAGATTCCTAAGTTTACCTTGCAACCGCTGGTAGAAAATTATTTCGCGCATGGTGTTGACCACAGACGGACAGATAATGTGATTAGCATCAAGGCGCTTAAACAGGATGGTTTTGTAGAAATTTTGGTGGTAGATAATGGCCGTGGAATGTCGACTGAAAAGCTGGTCGATATCCGAGAAAAGTTAAGTCAGAGACATTTTGAACACCAAGCCAGTTATAGTGAACAAAAGCAGTCTATCGGGATTGTCAATGTCCATGAGCGTTTTGTGCTCTATTTTGGGGATCGCTATGCCATTACTATAGAGTCTGCGGAGCGAGCAGGTGTTCAGTATCGTATTACAATTCAAGATGAGTAGAAAGGGAGAAAATGTATAAAGTATTATTAGTAGATGATGAGTACATGGTGACAGAAGGTCTGAAACGTTTGATTCCTTTTGATAAGTGGGATATGGAGGTCGTCGCAACAGCCAGTCATGCCGATGAAGCCCTAGAATATGTTCAGAAAAATCCCGTCGATGTAGTCATTTCCGATGTCAATATGCCCGACAAAACAGGGCTTGATATGATTCGGGAGATGAAAGAAATCTTACCAGATGCTGCCTATATCCTGCTCTCAGGTTATCAGGAGTTTGATTATGTAAAAAGAGCAATGAACCTTAGTGTGGTGGACTATCTGGTCAAACCTGTTGATAAGGTAGAGTTGGGAAATCTGCTGGAGAAGATTGCAGGTCAGCTCGGCGAGAGAGGAAAGGAAAGTCAGATCCTCAGTCAAGATTTAGACGAGGCTGGATTTGTTAGTTATCTAGGAGGTAAGGAGAATTGGTGGATAGGCCTATCCAAGGAAAAACAAGGCTCTTTCACCATTCCCTACTATGTCTTGGGTCAAGACTGGCAGATTTTCATTTCTGACCAACCCCTAGATGGTTTAGTCGTTACTCCCTTTGAAGCTCCCTATCAAGAACACTTTGAACGCTGGAAGCTGAATGCTGAGAAAGCCCTCTTTTACGGCTCTGTAAATCTACAACGGTCTGAGAGTCTCTTTGCCTACTACGAACCGATTTATAGGGTTATCATTCAGGGGAATCTCAATCAAATCGTAGAAGAGTTAAATCTCTTGGAGAAGGTGGTTCTTGAAAATACGCCGCGTGTTCCGATTACCAAACAGCTTTTTATCCAGTTTGTCATGGATGTCTTTCATTTGTTTGAACATCTAAAGGCTGATGATTTGACGGATATTGTCAAAACGATTCATGCTATTCAAACCTTCGATGAATTGGTTCCTTATATCAAGGAAACTCTGACTCGATTCTTTGGGCAATATCGTATGAATGAAAATGTGGTTAGTGTGCTAGAAGTCATTGGGCGTGATTATCAGAAAGAACTTTCTCTCAAGGATATCAGTAAGGATCTCTTTATCAATCCTGTCTATCTGGGGCAGTTGATTAAGCGAGAAACCAATTCGACCTTCGCAGAGCTTTTAAACAAACAACGCATTAAGGCTGCTCAGCAACTTTTACTTTCAACCAGTGACAGTATCGAAGATATTTGTTATGCTGTTGGTTACAGTAATGTTGGATATTTCTATAAAGTGTTCCGAAAATTGTGCGGAAAATCGCCAAAAGCCTACCGAAAACAGGTAGAAACTACACTATAATATTTGTATCCCTTTACAAAAAGTGCTATAATATCAATAATAATATCAGGAGGTTCTATCATGAAAAAGAAACCGATTTATCTATGGGTATTACTGATTTTTTCAGCCTTACTCTCAGCAATGTCACTATTTGGAATCATATCTCCAGTACCTACTGCGGAGGCTATGAACAATCTAGAAACATCAGCATCAGGTGTTAATGCTACTTATGCTAAGGAGCTCGTTGCTTACACCATTAAGGTATCGGAGCATGGTCATTCTATCTTCAACATTCTCTTGGTTGTCTTATCTGTTATTCTGGTGGTTGTGTCTTTGGTTTTCCTTGTTCGTAAAAACATCCAATTGGCTAACTACACTTATCTTGCTTATGTCTTCGTTGCCATCGTTGGTTCTATCTACAACTTTATCGGCGTTCAGGATGCGGTTTTACTTTTTACAGACCCTAACATCCGTATGGGAGCGGAGCTTGGTGCCAAAGGTTCTGCTATTTTTGGGATCGTACTCAATGTTATCTTCCTAGCAATCGTCTTCTATAAAATGTGGCGTCAGCAAAAAGAATTGACAGAAACTCAAGAAGAGGAAGAACTTGCCTAAGAGTTGACAAAGCATAACTATCAAGATACAATCTTGGTAGTTATTTTTTATGATTTAAAAAAAGGAGGAGAACATGAAAAAAGTTTCCTTGGTCTACATCAGTCTGAGCGGAAATACGGAGAGTTTTGTGACGCGCTTGAAAGACTATCTCTTGTCCCAGTACGAGGGAATTGAGGTTCAAAAGATTCATATCAAGGATTTGGTCAAAGAAGGCCAAGATTTCTATGAAATGGACCATCCCTATGTTGCTTTTTTGCCGACTTACCTAGAAGGTGGGAATGGCGTGGATAACGGAGATGTCGAGATTTTGACGACACCAGTGGGAGATTTTATCGCCTATGGTGACAATGCTAGTAAGTGTTTTGGTGTGGTTGGTTCAGGAAATCGTAACTTTAATAACCAATACTGCCTGACAGCCAAGCAATATAGTCAACGTTTTGGCTTCCCTGTATTGGCTGATTTTGAAATGCGAGGTATGCTGGGAGATATCAAACGTGTCGCAGCGATTATCGCAGATTTGTATGAGTTGGAAAGTTAAGCTGAAACCAATCTTTCAATCATTAGAAGAAAGAACTTATTATATCCCCCTCTATAGCAGAGATGAAAATTACCTATAAAATTTTTAATATAAATGTTATTTGCTATAGTTGGAAGATAAAAATTATGCCCTAAAAAAACCGAGAAGCTTTCTTTTCGGTTTTTGATTATTTCAATTGATCTGTAATGTCTTTTGATAGCAACATTCCTAGATGATAAGTTTTATTGATGTAAGCAATGACATCATTGATATTTTCAGTCGTGTGAATTTTCTCTTTGATGTCAGACCTAAATGTTTCATCCTTCAAAAGTTGTTCTTGGTAGAGTTTTTGCAGTCTCTCCTTCTCGTACTTATTAAGCAGAAAAAGGAAAACCAAGCTAATCACAACGAGGATATAAGCATATTGGCTCATAGAATATCTCCCTGTATGATAAAGAAGTAGTAGTGAGTAGATTGAATTAGTGAGGCGCCTAACCAAATCACCATAGTTACGACGTCATGTTCTCTAAATCGATTATATTTAGAGAATATGACTAGTGAAGCAGTTAGCCAAATACCTGATAGGATTTGGCATTCGTTACTTAGACTACTTTATAATAAAGTGATTAAAAGATTACGACATGAGCCTAACCAAATCGATATTATTTGGTTAGGTGAATTAGTGAAGTGTTTATGCAAGTGTCTCTGGTTACGACGTAAAGAAACATAAATCGATAATATTTATGTTTCTTTACTAGTGAAGCAGTTAGCTAGTCCGCATATAAGCGGCTAGCGTCTAACAATTAGGAACTTTAGTTCCAATTGTTAGAACTGAATCACATCTTCTCTGGCGCATCTACTCCAAGCAAGCGAAGGGCTTCTTTGAGAACGACTGCGGTTGCGTAGCTGAGGGCTAGACGGCTGTCGCGCTCAGGATTTTCGTCTAGGATACGTGTATGTGCATAGTATTTGTTAAAGGCTTGAGCCAGGCTAATTGCAAATTTAGCAATGATAGAAGGTTCAAAGTTATCCGCCGCACGGTTGATAATACGTGGGAAGTCTTGGATGAGTTTGATGATTTCCCAACTTTCAGCATCATTCAAGCTATAGTTGCTAGCTGTTTCTGGTTTGAAGTCTGCTTTACGTAAGATCGATTGGATACGGGCGTAGGCGTATTGAACGTAAGGTCCAGTTTCACCCTCGAAGGATACCATAGCCTCTAGGTCGAAGTCGTATCCATTTGTACGGTCGGTCTTAAGGTCATAGAATTTAATGGCTCCAACCCCAACAGCATGCGCTACCTGGTCTTTGTTTTCAAGTTCAGGATTTTTAGCTTCGATTTGGGCCTTGGCACGACTAACAGCCTCTGCAACAGTAGGCTCTAGCAAGATGACATTCCCTTTACGAGTAGAGAGTTTTTTCCCTTCTTTTGTAACCAAACCAAAAGGAACGTGAGTAATGTCGTCACTCCAGTCGTAGCCCATTTCTTGCAAGACAGCTTTGAGCTGTTTAAAGTGGGCAGATTGCTCTTGACCAACGACGTAGATAGATTTGGCAAATTGGTATTCATTTTTACGGTAAAGGGCTGCAGCCAAGTCACGTGTGATATAGAGAGTTGCACCATCCGATTTCTTGATAAGGGCTGGATGTTCAATTCCATATTTCTCAAGATTCACAACTTGGGCACCTTCTGACTCAACAAGAAGGCCTTTTTCAGAAAGAATGTCTACAACTGCATCCATCTTATCGTTGTAGAAGGCTTCTCCATTGTAGCTGTCAAATTCGACTTGCAATTCATTGTATAGGCGGTTAAATTCCACCAAACTTTCATCACGGAACCATTGCCAAAGTGCGAGAGCTTCCTCGTCTCCATTTTCAAGTTTACGGAACCATTCGCGTGCTTCTTCATCCAAGCTAGGGTCATTTTCAGCCTCAGCATTGATGCGGACATAGAGTTTAAGGAGTTCATCAATTGGATGAGCTTTTACAGCTTCTTCGTCGCCCCATTTTTTATAGGCAACAATCAACATCCCAAACTGTTTACCCCAGTCTCCCAAGTGGTTGACCTTGACTGTTTGATAACCGATTTTTTGGAAAATATGTGACAAGCTATCTCCGATAACAGTTGAGCGCAGGTGACCAATAGAAAATGGTTTAGCGATATTGGGACTAGACATATCGATAACAACATTTTCTTGTTTACCAATATTTTGGTCAGCATAGTGTTCTTTTTCAGTGATAACAGCTTGCAATACTTGAGCAGAAATGGCAGATTTATCAAGGAAAAAATTGACGTAAGGTCCTGTTGCGACAACCTTTTCAAAGGCTTGGCTGTTAATTTTTTCAGCCAGTTCAGCAGCAATCATTTGAGGTGCTTTACGTTCGACTTTTGCAAGAGAAAAAGCAGGGAAAGCGATGTCTCCCATTTCTGAGTTTTTAGGGGTTTCCAGTAAATTTAAAATAGCCTCTTGGTCCAGGCTATCAATGACGCTAGCCAACTCGCTAGCAATCAATTCTTTTGTATTCATTAAGAGCTCCTTTTTGGACTTTTCTACTATTTTATCACAATTTTAAAGAAAGAAGAAAAAATTTTTGAAATCTCCTGTTTTTTTGGTATAATATAGTTATAAAATTAGTTATAAATATGCATATAAGAGGATTTTATGAGAAAAAGAGATCGTCATCAGTTAATAAAAAAAATGATTACTGAGGAGAAATTAAGTACACAAAAAGAAATTCAAGATCGGTTGGAGGCACACAATGTCTTTGTGACGCAGACAACCTTGTCTCGTGATTTGCGCGAAATCGGCTTGACCAAGGTCAAGAAAAATGATATGGTGTATTATGTACTAGCAAATGAGACAGAAAAGATTGATTTGGAGGAATTTTTGTCTCATCATTTAGAAGGTGTTGCAAGAGCAGAGTTTACCTTGGTGCTTCATACCAAATTGGGAGAAGCCTCTGTTTTGGCAAATATTGTAGATGCAAACAAGGATGAATGGATTTTAGGAACAGTTGCTGGTGCCAATACCTTATTGGTCATTTGTCGGGACCAGCACGTTGCCAAACTCATGGAAGATCGTTTGCTAGATTTGATGAAAGATAAGTAAGGTCTTGGGAGTTGCTCTCAAGACTTATTTTTGACAAGGAGAGACGGACAATGACGACAGAAAAGCTATCACCCGGCATGCAACAGTATGTGGATATTAAAAAGCAATATCCAGATGCTTTTTTGCTCTTTCGGATGGGTGATTTTTATGAATTATTTTATGAGGATGCGGTCAATGCTGCGCAGATTCTGGAAATTTCCTTAACGAGTCGCAACAAGAATGCGGACAATCCGATTCCTATGGCGGGTGTCCCCTATCATTCTGCCCAACAGTACATTGATGTCTTGATTGAGCAGGGCTATAAGGTAGCTATCGCAGAGCAGATGGAAGATCCGAAACAAGCAGTTGGGGTTGTGAAACGAGAGGTTGTTCAGGTCATTACGCCAGGGACAGTGGTCGATAGCAGTAAGCCGGACAGTCAGAATAATTTCTTGGTTGCCATAGACCGTGATGGCAATCAATTTGGCCTAGCTTATATGGACCTGGTGACGGGTGATTTTTATGTGACAGGTCTTTTGGATTTCACACTGGTTTGTGGGGAAATCCGCAATCTCAAGGCGCGCGAAGTGGTGCTGGGTTATGACTTGTCTGAGGAAGAAGAACAAATCCTTAGTCGTCAGATGAATCTGGTACTTTCCCATGAAAAAGAAGGTTTTGAAAACCTTCATTTACTGGATTCACGATTGGCATCTGTGGAGCAAGCGGCATCTAGTAAACTGCTCCAGTATGTCCATCGAACCCAGATGAGGGAATTGAACCACCTCAAGCCTGTTATACGCTATGAAATCAAAGATTTCTTGCAGATGGATTATGCGACCAAGGCTAGTCTGGATTTGGTTGAGAATGCTCGTTCGGGCAAGAAGCAAGGAAGTCTTTTTTGGCTTTTGGATGAAACTAAGACGGCTATGGGCATGCGCCTCTTGCGTTCTTGGATTCATCGTCCCTTGATTGATAAGGAACGAATTATTCAACGTCAAGAGGTGGTGCAGGTCTTTCTCGACCATTTCTTTGAGCGCAGTGATTTGACAGACAGTCTCAAGGGTGTTTATGACATTGAGCGCTTGGCTAGTCGGGTTTCTTTTGGTAAAACCAATCCCAAGGATCTCTTGCAGTTGGCGACCACCTTGTCTAGTGTGCCACGGATTCGTGCGATTTTAGAAGGAATGGAGCAACCTGCTCTGGCCTATCTCATTGAACAACTGGATGGAATCCCTGAGTTAGAGAGTTTGATTAGCGCAGCGATTGCTCCTGAAGCTCCCCATGTGATTACAGAAGGTGGCATTATCCGGACTGGATTTGATGAGACTTTAGACAAGTACCGTCGCGTGCTCAGAGAAGGGACTAGCTGGATTGCTGAGATTGAAGCAAAGGAGCGAGAAAACTCTGGTATCAGTACGCTCAAGATTGACTACAATAAAAAGGATGGCTACTATTTCCATGTGACCAATTCGCAACTGGGAAATGTTCCAGCACACTTTTTCCGCAAGGCGACGCTGAAAAACTCGGAACGCTTTGGAACCGAAGAATTAGCCCGTATCGAGGGAGATATGCTGGAGGCGCGTGAGAAGTCAGCTAACCTAGAGTATGAAATTTTTATGCGCATTCGTGAAGAGGTCAGCAAGTACATCCAACGTTTACAAGCTCTAGCCCAAGGAATTGCGACAGTTGATGTCTTACAGAGTCTAGCAGTTGTGGCTGAAACCCAGCATTTGATTCGACCTGAATTCGGAGATGATTCGCGGATTGATATCCAGAAAGGGCGCCATGCTGTCGTTGAAAAGGTCATGGGAGCTCAGACCTATATTCCAAATACCATTCAAATGGGAGGGGATACTAGTATCCAGTTGATTACAGGGCCCAACATGAGCGGGAAGTCAACCTATATGCGTCAGTTAGCCATGACGGCGATTATGGCCCAGATGGGTTCCTATGTTCCTGCAGAGAGCGCCTACTTACCGATTTTTGATGCCATCTTTACTCGTATCGGAGCAGCCGATGATTTGGTTTCAGGCCAATCAACCTTTATGGTGGAGATGATGGAGGCCAACAATGCCATTTCGCATGCGACCAAGAACTCTCTCATTCTCTTTGATGAATTGGGACGTGGAACTGCAACTTATGACGGTATGGCTCTTGCTCAGTCTATCATCGAATATATCCATGAACACATCGGAGCTAAGACCCTCTTTGCGACCCACTACCATGAGTTGACTAGTCTGGAGTCTAGTTTACAACACTTGGTTAATGTCCACGTGGCAACTTTGGAGCAGGATGGGCAGGTCACCTTCCTTCACAAGATTGAACCAGGTCCAGCTGATAAATCCTATGGTATCCATGTTGCAAAGATTGCTGGCTTGCCAGCAGACCTTTTAGTAAGGGCGGATAAGATTTTGACTCAGCTAGAGAGTCAAGGGACAGAAAGTCCTGTTCCCATGAGACAAACAAGTGCCGTCACAGAACAGATTTCTCTCTTTGATACGGCAGAAGAGCATCCTATCCTAGCAGAATTAGCTAAATTGGACATTTACAACATGACACCTATGCAGGCTATGAATGTTTTGGTTGAGTTAAAACAGAAACTATAAAAATAATCCCACTCATGCATTTGTGAGTGGGATTATTGCTCTTACTTTCTATGCTCCAAGAGTTGATTGATATGGTCTACTTTTTTTGATGCTCTTTTATAGGAAATAGTCCAAATGATGAGGTAGACAATCGCAAACTCGATAATGAGTTGGAGATAGAAAATCCAGTGGAAGGGGAACCAACCTGCTAGAGTTGCTAGTGGGACAAAGCCAGCCAGCATAAGGAAGAAATGAGTCAGAGTGGCACGAAGCAAGCTCCAGTCACGGCTGAATAATCGTTTACCAAAGTTGAAGAGAATACCGATAGCTGCCCAAATAAGTGTGCAGTAGAGCAAGACCAAGGCACCGTGAACCTGATGTTGCACCATCACTTGTCCGATCAGAGACTCGGGACTCAGTGGGGCGTAGGTGTTTGGTGCATAAATGAGTGAAAAGATGATAGAGAGGATGAGGCCGATGAGGACACCAGTAGCTGCGTCGTGGAAGATTTGTTTTTTCATAGTTCTAATTTCTCCTTGATGGTTTTTAGATAACGGCGTGAAGAGTAGGTGAAGCTTTCGTTTTTCAAGAAAATTTCTACTAGGCCGTTGGGGGTGAGCTTGAGATGAGAGATGGAGTTGATATTGATGATTTCTGATTGGGAAATTTGGATAAAATTGGTTGGCAGAATTTCAAGGACTTGATAGAGCCGTAAATCAATATTGTAGGTCTGGCTAGCCGTTTCTGCAAGAACCTTCCGATTCTCGATATAGAAGCGTTGTATCTTACCAACCTTAACTAGATAGACTTGATCATCAATCTTTCCTTTGATTGTTTCTTTTTGGTCAAGATTTTCTGCGAACTCGATGACTTTCTGGACTTTATCTGTCGGCTGAGGTGCTTGAACAATCAGCTTTTCCTCTTCGTAAGTTTCACTAATCTGTAGTTCTACTTTCATAAATTTCTCTCCTTGTTTTTCATACAAAATTGTGATCACTTCTTGTACATCTTTATTAATACTCTTCAAAAATCAAATTCAAACCACGTCAGCGTCGTCTTGCCGTACTAAAGTACTGTCTGCGCCTAGCTTTCTAGTTTGCTCTTTGATTTTTATTGAGTATACCACTATTTTATGCCCCCTGGCAAGGGACTTTGTTTATGTGGAGGGATTTGGCTTCTATGTGGCGCTTGCTTTTCTGTCCTTTCTGAAATATGGTATAATAGCACTAATCAATTTCTAGGAAAATAGATACAGAAAGGGGCTGAAAAATGTCTCATATTATTGAATTGCCAGAGGTGCTGGCAAACCAGATTGCAGCTGGAGAGGTTATTGAGCGTCCAGCTAGCGTTGTTAAGGAGCTGGTAGAAAACGCCATTGATGCGGGCTCTAGTCAGATTATCATTGAGATTGAGGAAGCTGGTCTCAAGAAGATTCAAATCACAGATAATGGTCATGGAATTGCCCACGATGAGGTGGAATTGGCCCTGCGTCGTCATGCGACCAGTAAGATAAAAAATCAGGCAGATCTCTTTCGAATTCGGACGCTTGGCTTTCGTGGTGAAGCCTTGCCTTCTATTGCATCTGTCAGTGTCCTGACTTTGTTGACGGCGGTGGATGGTGCGAGTCACGGAACAAAGCTCGTTGCGCGTGGGGGAGAAGTTGAAGAAGTCATCCCAGCGACTAGTCCTGTGGGAACCAAGGTTTGCGTGGAGGATCTCTTTTTCAATACGCCTGCCCGCCTCAAGTATATGAAGAGCCAGCAAGCAGAGTTGTCTCATATCATTGATATTGTTAACCGTCTGGGCTTGGCCCATCCTGAGATTTCTTTTAGTTTGATTAGTGATGGTAAGGAAATGACGCGAACAGCGGGAACAGGTCAATTGCGCCAAGCTATCGCAGGGATTTACGGTTTAGCTAGCGCCAAGAAGATGATTGAAATTGAAAATTCTGACCTTGATTTCGAAATTTCAGGTTTTGTATCCTTGCCTGAGTTGACTCGGGCTAATCGCAACTATATCAGCCTCTTCATCAATGGTCGTTATATCAAAAATTTCCTACTCAATCGTGCAATTCTAGACGGCTATGGCAGTAAGCTCATGGTAGGCCGTTTTCCACTGGCTGTCATTCACATTCATATCGACCCTTATCTAGCGGATGTCAATGTGCATCCAACCAAGCAAGAGGTGCGGATTTCTAAGGAAAAAGAACTGATGATGCTGGTATCAGAAGCTATTTCTAATAGTCTCAAGGAGCAAACTTTGATACCTGATGCCTTGGAAAATCTTGCTAAATCGACCGTGCGCAATCGTCAAAAGGTGGAGCAGACCATTCTCCCACTCAAAGAAAATACGCTCTACTATGAGAAAACAGAGCCGACAAGACCTAGTCAAGCTGAGGTGGCTGATTATCAGGTGGAATTGACTGATGAAGGACAGGATTTGACCCTGTTTGCCAAGGAAACCTTGGAGCATCTGACTAAGCCTAGCAAACTGCATTTTGCAGAGAGAAAGCCAGCTAGCTATGACCAGCTAGACCATCCAGAGCTAGATTTAGCCAGTCTGGATAAGGCTTATGACAAGCTAGAACGAGAAGAATCATCAAGCTTCCCAGAGTTGGAATTTTTCGGACAAATGCATGGAACTTATCTCTTTGCTCAAGGGCGAGATGGACTCTACATCATAGACCAACATGCGGCTCAGGAACGGGTTAAATATGAGGAATACCGTGAAAGCATTGGCAATGTTGACCAGAGCCAACAGCAACTCCTAGTGCCCTATATCTTTGAATTTCCAGCAGATGATGCTCTGCGTCTCAAGGAAAGAATGGCACTTTTGGAGGAAGTGGGCGTCTTTCTAGCAGAGTACGGGGAAAATCAATTTATCCTACGTGAACATCCTATTTGGATGGCAGAAGAAGAGATTGAATCAGGCATCTATGAGATGTGCGACATGCTCCTTTTGACCAAGGAAGTTTCTATCAAGAAATACCGAGCAGAGCTGGCTATTATGATGTCCTGCAAGCGGTCTATCAAGGCCAATCATCGTATTGATGACCATTCGGCTAGACAACTCCTCTATCAGCTCTCTCAATGTGACAATCCCTATAACTGTCCACATGGCCGTCCTGTTTTGGTGCATTTTACCAAGTCAGATATGGAAAAGATGTTCCGACGCATTCAGGAAAATCACACCAGTCTCCGTGAGTTGGGGAAATATTAAACTAAAAGGAAAACTATGTACGAATATTTAAAAGGAATCATTACCAAAATCACTGCTAAATACATTGTTCTTGAAAGCAATGGTATCGGTTATATCCTGCATGTGGCCAATCCTTATGCCTACTCAGGACAGGTCAATCAGGAGGCTCAGATTTATGTGCATCAAGTCGTGCGTGAGGACGCTCATCTGCTTTATGGATTTCGCTCAGAAGACGAGAAGAAGCTCTTTCTCAGTCTGATTTCGGTTTCTGGGATTGGTCCTGTGTCAGCTCTTGCTATTATCGCTGCTGATGACAATGCTGGCTTGGTTCAAGCAATCGAAACCAAGAACATTACCTACTTAACCAAGTTTCCTAAAATTGGCAAGAAAACAGCCCAGCAGATGGTGTTGGACTTGGAAGGCAAGGTAGTAGTTGCAGGAGATGATCTTCCTGCCAAGGTGGCAGTGCAAGCTAGCGCTGAAAACCAAGAACTGGAAGAAGCCATGGAAGCCATGTTGGCTCTGGGCTACAAGGCGATCGAGCTCAAGAAAATCAAGAAATTCTTCGAAGGAACGACAGATACAGCTGAGAACTATATCAAGTCAGCCCTCAAAATGTTGGTGAAATAATGGGGATAGCTAGAATCAATTTTACTGAATCAAAAAATTATAGCAACAATATCAAAATAAAGTTCAAAAATGGGAAGATTGATACACTATGGCTACACTGTACCGTTTTTCCGTTGTTTTGTAATAATTGTCAACAGAGCCAAACAGGATTATTCTTGCATAGTGGTTCCCGCTATGGTCAAGTTGGCTCATTTCCTTGTGAATTTTGTGGCGCAAGTATTGCTATAGTGGATCATGATAATATAGTAGAAAGTATAAAGGTGAATGATGAACCTTGTTCTTTCGAAAAACTCTACCTGTTAAGTGCAGACTACATTGAATGGTTTCAAGAATGGTACGGGATAACATTGGCTCCCGAAAGCTTTTTTGGAGGTTGTACTGATTGGATGTCTGTAGACCAACTTCGAGAACAGATTGAAACATTAACTGGAATAGAAACAGATGATGGTGTAAGGTATCAAACGGATGAGAGATTTAACCCTCTACCACCAGATATTAATCGTTGGATTAATCTATTGGATAAGTCTACTGTTCCCTTGCCTGACTACGTTTTAAAGATAGGAGAATAATATGACAAAACGTTGTTCTTGGGTCAAGATGACCAATCCGCTCTACATCGCCTATCATGATGAGGAATGGGGTCAGCCCCTCCATGATGACCAAGCATTGTTTGAGTTGTTGTGTATGGAAACCTATCAGGCAGGTCTGTCTTGGGAAACGGTACTCAATAAACGCCAAGCTTTCCGAGAAGCCTTTCATAGCTATCAAATTCAAGCGGTCGCAGAGATGACTGACACCGAATTGGAAGCCTTGCTTGATAATCCAGCCATCATCCGAAATAGAGCCAAGATTTTTGCTACACGCGCTAACGCCCAAGCATTTTTACGACTACAGGAAGAATATGGCTCTTTTGATGCCTATCTTTGGTCTTTTGTTGAGGGGAAAACGATCGTTAACGATGTTCCCGATTACCGCCAAGCCCCAGTTAAAACACCTCTGTCTGAGGAGTTGGCCAAAGATTTCAAAAAACGAGCCTTCAAGTTCACAGGCCCAGTCGCCGTCTTGTCTTTTCTACAGGCTGCAGGGCTAGTTGATGACCACGAGAATGATTGTGCGTGGAAAAGCGGTTACTAGTGTGTACAGGTAACTAGCATATCTGAGAATATAGAAAAAAGCTGAGAAATTTATCTCAGCTTTTTATACATACTAGTATATTTGTTAGAGTGAAGTCAGAAAAGTGATTCCACCTAAAATAACACCAGCTGAATTTGGAATGATTAGTATCCAATCCTTCTTAGGTTCCTTTGTCCATCCATAAATAACCCAGATTAAGCAAGATATAGCAGCTGATAAAGGTTGAAATGGTTGAGCTTTATTTCCCTGTAAATTAGCGATAATTTGAGGTATGTAGGCAATAAATACTATAATTCCAATAAAGGCACCAATAGAACCTACGATTCGATTAATTTTTTGTTTTGTCATATACACCTCCTTCAAAAGGATATCATAGAAATTAGCGAAATGCAATAAATTCAGATACAAATGTAATGAAAACGAATACAAAAGCACAAAAATAGAGAAACTATTTATTTTTTGTTATAGTCAAAGCGAATGACTTGTTCCTGTGCATCTACATGAGCATGGATCCCAAAGGGGACAATTGCTCTTGGAGTTGCGTGGCCGACATTTAGATTATAGATAATCGGGATATTGCTGTCAATGATATCCAATAGTGCCTCTTTATAGTCGTCATAGAAAGTTTCATCCATAGGTTTTCCGACCAGGAGTCCACTGATGACCTCGAATATACCAGTGTCCTTTAAAGTCCGCAACATCTTTTTGAAGTATTCCGGTTCAGGCTTTTCTTCGCTTGTTTCTAGCAAGAGGATTTTTCCTTCCCAGTCTGACAAATCAGGGAAAAGTTTGTATTTTTGACAGAGCTCCGTGCTATCTGCGTATCGAGAGTTGTCAAAGATATCGTAGAGGGACTCTAGGCAACCGCCGAGGATTTCCCCCTCGAACTGGGCATTTCCTTGCAACAACTCAAAACCGGTATTTGTATGACTGACACGAGGTGTCCCCAGAGCTTTGGGACTGAAGTCAGTTCTTTCATCATACCAAACGTCACTAGGGCGGATTTCTGAGATTCTTCCTGTCTCAATCAATTCTTTAAAGTAGTGAAGGCTATAGGCTAGCATTTCCTTGTCTAATTCACAAATGTCAGCTAAAAAGGATTGCCCATAAAAAGTCTTGATTCCTAGTTTATGCAACATGAGATGGTTCATAGTTGTATCCGAGAAACCAAGAAATATTTTTTGTTTGATAACCTTTTGTAGTTGGTCATTTTCAAAAAGATAAGGTAGTAAGCGATAGGTATCGTCTCCACCGATGGCACATAGGATCATATCTATGCTATCATCAGAAAAGGCATGAACCAAATCCTCTGCACGAGCTTCAGGATGGTCCTTGATAAAGTCTAATCCATTTAGCGAATGGGGCAAAAAGATAGGATTGAGTCCCAAGTCCTTGAGACGTTGGACACCCAAGTCCACTTCGTGTTTGACAAAGTCCTCTCCGATAATGCCACTAGATAAACTAACAATACCAATAGTAGAAATCATATTTTATCCTCCTAGAAATAGATTGAGCCTATTTTATCACAAAAAGATTAGATAGAGCTATGTGGGATGTCAGAAGAATACTTTAAAATCAAAAAAGTAAGTAAAAAAGCAACCGCATCTGCAGTTGCTTTTATGATTCTTCTTAATAGCGTGTTGGTCCTGCACTTGCGCTGCGGATATTTAAGCGTTTCTTGAGATAGAAGCGAAGGGCTAGGAGGGCTGCTCCGATAATAGCCAGTGGCAATGGAGCAAGTACTGGGTTAAGGCTAGCTGGTAGGAAGCTTGTTGCAAAGAAGACAAGCAACCAAAGGAACATAGAAGCTAGGATAACCAGTACAGATTTCCAGAAAGGTGGACGTTGACTGCGGTCTATATCTGGTCCATAGTATTGGTAAACAAAGTAGTACATCAAGTAGAAGGCAAATCCACCAACCAGTCCGACTAATAGGAGGGTAATCAAACCATAACCGATAGCTTGATCTGCTGAGAAGAAGGTAGTGAGGGCGCTGACGAGGGCAAAGAGGCTAGTGATGAAGAGGGCTGAGTCCATAATCATGAGTTTTGGATCATCATTTTCTTTTGGATGCTCTTTTTCATATTGCTCCTTGACCGTGAAGCTGTGAGCCCAGTGGGTAGGTGCGCCGTAGAGGGAACGAGCAGTCGTTCCTTTGATTTGCTCTTCAAGGATTTGAGGAATAACTTCCTCAAAAATAGTCTTGATTTCAGTGTCTGTTTTTCCATCTTTGATGAATTGTTGGGTAGCGATATGGACAAATTCTTGGTTTTTCTTTGTTAATTTTTGTAGATCAATCTGAGACATAGGAACTCCTCTTAGAACCATTTTTTATGGATGAGATAGAGAGTGAGCGAGACACTCATAGCAAAGGCGATAAAGACGATTAACCAGAAGGCATTTGGCTCGCCGTTTAGGGGGATTTCGTTATCCTTAAAGTTCATCCCGTAGGCAGAAAAGACCATGGTTGGGATGGACATGACGATGGTCACAAGGGCCAAGGTCTTCATAATGTTGTTCTGGTTGTTGGAAATGATAGAGGCAAAGGTCTCCGTCATAGAGTGCAAGACATTTCCGTAAATGTCTGCCATCTCGATGGCCTGTTGGGTTTCAATCAAGGTATCTTCAAGCAGGTCTTCGTCCTCAAGGTATTTCTTAATATTGCTGGTTGAACTGGTCAATTTCTTAATCACGCGCTCATTTGTCTTGAGGGAGGCCTTGAAATAGACGATGGTTTTTTCCAATTCCATGAGTTCGATCAATTCTTCATTACGAGTTGATTGATGCAGTTGACTTTCAATTTGTTCACTCTTACGGTCAATCGAACGAAGGGCTGTTAGGTAAAGCTCTGCATTGCGATAGAGAATCTGGAAGATAAAACGCGAACGCATGAAGGTGTAGAAATTACGCAAGCGACGGTTGATAAAGACATCGAGGACCGGTAGTGGTTCCAAACACGTAGTGATAATGGTTTCCTCGGTGATGATAATACCAAGCGGGATGGTTACGTAGTAGGTGCGGTTATTTCTTTCTTCTGTGACCGGCACGTCTACGATAATCAGGGTGTACTCGTCTTCAATGGTAATACGAGACATTTCTTCCGCATCGAGCGGTGCTCGAAGGTCGGCAATATCAATATCGAAGGCGTTAGCGATTTCGAGTGATTCATTTTGAGTCGGATTAACGAGATTGATCCAAGTACCCGGTTCAAGCGTATCGATCTCTTTAAATTCAGTTGTTGTAGAGAGAAAAACTTGTTTCATATCCCTTATCCTTTCTCATTTTTCAGATTTTTTCACACCGTACTATTATACTACAAATTAAGTCTTTTGGGTAATAGAATCTCACTTTTTTTGGTATAATGGTAAGCAATAATGGACTAGAAAGAACAAAAATGCAAGATAAAATTGTCATTCATGGGGCACGCGCCCATAATTTAAAAAATATTGATGTGGAGATTCCACGAGACAAGTTAGTTGTCGTGACCGGCTTGTCAGGTTCAGGGAAATCCAGTCTGGCCTTTGACACCCTCTATGCTGAGGGACAACGTCGCTATGTGGAGAGTTTGTCAGCCTATGCTCGTCAATTCTTGGGCAATATGGAAAAACCAGATGTGGATGCTATTGATGGTCTCAGCCCAGCTATTTCCATCGACCAGAAAACGACTAGTAAAAATCCTCGCTCGACGGTGGGAACAACGACTGAAATCAATGACTATCTGCGTCTCCTCTACGCACGTGTGGGGACGCCTTACTGTATCAACGGGCATGGAGCTATCAAGGCTTCTTCTGTAGAGCAAATCGTGGATAAGGTTTTGGAGTTGCCTGAACGCCAGCGCTTGCAGATTTTGGCCCCTGTCATCCGCAAGAAAAAAGGTCAACATAAGAGTGTTATCGAGAAGGTTCAGAAAGATGGGTATGTCCGTGTCCGTGTGGATGGGGAAGTCTATGATGTGACCGAAGTGCCAGAGTTGTCTAAGAGCAAGCAACACAATATCGATGTCGTGGTTGACCGTATTGTTATCAAGGAGGGCATTCGTAGTCGTCTCTTTGATTCCATTGAGGCTGCCCTTCGTATTGCAGAAGGTTATGTCATTATCGACACTATGGACGACTCTGAGTTGTTGTTCTCTGAGCATTATGCCTGTCCAGTTTGTGGCTTTACTGTTCCAGAGTTAGAGCCACGTCTCTTCTCATTCAATGCTCCTTTTGGTTCTTGTAGTGAGTGTGATGGCTTGGGCATCAAGCTGGAGGTGGATACTGATTTGGTAGTACCAGATGCCAGCAAAACCTTACGTGAGGGGGCCTTGGCTCCTTGGAATCCTATCTCATCCAACTACTATCCAAATATGCTAGAGCAGGCTATGACAGCCTTTGGAGTGGATATGGATAAGTCTTTTGAGGACTTGTCAGAAGAAGATAAGAACTTGATTCTCTACGGCTCAGATGGTAAGGAATTCCATTTCCACTATGAGAATGAATTTGGTGGTGTGCGCGATATCGACATTCCTTTTGAGGGAGTTGTCACTAATATCAAGCGTCGCTACCATGAAACTAATAGCGATTATACTCGCACTCAGATGCGCCTCTACATGAATGAGCTGACCTGCGGAACCTGTCACGGCTATCGCCTCAATGATCAGGCTTTGTCTGTCCGTGTTGGTGGTGAGCAAGGACCGCATATCGGAGAAATTTCAGACCTATCTATCGCGGACCACTTGGACTTGGTAAGCAAGTTGACTCTATCTGAAAATGAAGCCATTATTGCTCGGCCTATTCTCAAGGAAATCAAGGATCGTTTGACCTTCCTTAATAACGTGGGGCTTAACTATCTGACCTTATCTCGTTCAGCAGGTACCCTTTCAGGTGGGGAAAGTCAGCGTATTCGCTTGGCGACCCAGATTGGTTCTAACCTATCAGGTGTCCTTTATATTCTAGATGAGCCGTCAATCGGTCTTCACCAGAGGGACAATGACCGTCTGATTGCTAGTCTCAAAAAGATGCGCGACTTGGGTAATACACTCATTGTGGTGGAACATGACGAAGATACCATGCGTGAGGCGGATTATCTGATTGACGTTGGTCCCGGTGCCGGTGTTTTTGGTGGGGAGATTGTTGCTGCAGGTACGCCTAAACAGGTAGCTCGTAACAGTAAGTCTATCACAGGCCAGTACTTGTCAGGTAAACGTGCTATTCCAGTGCCAACAGAGCGCCGTACTGGTAATGGTCGTTTTATCGAAGTGACAGGAGCGCGTGAGAACAACTTGCAAAATGTCACTGCTCGCTTCCCACTAGGGAAATTTATCGCAGTGACAGGGGTGTCGGGTTCAGGGAAATCGACCCTCATCAACAGCATTCTCAAAAAAGCGATTGCCCAAAAGCTCAACCGCAATTCAGACAAACCAGGTAAATTCAAAACCATTACAGGGATTGAGCATGTAGACCGCTTGATTAACATTGACCAGAGTCCAATCGGGCGAACGCCGAGGTCCAACCCAGCTACCTATACAGGAGTTTTTGACGATATACGTGACCTTTTTGCTCAAACAAACGAAGCCAAGATTCGTGGTTACAAGAAGGGACGTTTTAGTTTCAACGTTAAGGGAGGTCGTTGTGAAGCTTGCTCAGGCGACGGGATCATTAAGATTGAGATGCACTTCTTGCCAGATGTTTATGTAGCTTGTGAGGTCTGCCACGGAACCCGCTACAACAGTGAAACCCTAGAAGTTCACTACAAGGAAAAAAATATCTCGCAGGTCTTGGACATGACTGTCAACGATGCGGTAGAATTCTTCCAACATATTCCTAAAATTCAACGCAAACTTCAGACCATCAAGGATGTAGGGTTGGGCTATGTAACGCTAGGGCAACCAGCTACCACTCTTTCTGGGGGAGAAGCCCAGCGTATGAAGTTGGCTAGTGAACTCCACAAACGATCGACAGGAAAATCTTTCTACATTCTGGATGAGCCGACGACAGGGCTTCATACCGAGGATATCGCTCGCTTGCTTAAAGTCTTGGCTCGCTTTGTTGACGATGGCAATACAGTCCTTGTTATCGAGCACAATCTGGATGTTATCAAGACGGCAGACCATATTATTGACTTGGGACCTGAAGGTGGTGTCGGTGGTGGAACCATCATCGCAACAGGAACTCCAGAAGAAGTAGCGGCCAACGAAGCTAGCTACACAGGACACTATTTGAAAGGAAAATTAAAACATGAATAAACGTGTACAAGCATTTCTAGCTAAAATGCAAGAAAAAGAACTGGATGGCATTATCATCAACAATCTTAAAAACGTCTATTACCTGACTGGTTTTTGGGGCTCAAACGGAACAGTCTTTATCAGCCGTGACCGTCAGGTCTTGGTGACAGACTCTCGCTATATCATTGCAGCTAAGCAAGAAACCAGTGGTTTTGAGATTGTGGCTGATCGTGATGAATTGGCTGTCATTGCAGGAATTGTTAAGGATATGGGCTTGTCTCGCATCGGTTTTGAGGATGAGATTTCAGTCTCTTATTATCACCGTATGCAGGTAGCTTTTGCAGGTTTGGACTTGCTTCCACAGACTCAGTTTGTTGAAGGTCTTCGAATGATTAAGGATGAAGCGGAGATTGCAGCTATTCGCAAGGCTTGTTCTATATCAGACCAAGCTTTCCGTGATGCGCTTGACTTTATCAAACCAGGAAAAACTGAAATTGAAATTGCCAACTTTCTTGACTTCCGTATGCGTGAGTTGGGAGCTTCAGGCCTATCATTTGATACTATTTTAGCAAGTGGCATCAACTCTTCGAAACCTCATGCCCACCCTATGCATAAACCAGTAGAACTAGGAGAGGCTATCACCATGGACTTTGGATGCCTCTACGACCACTATGTTAGCGATATGACTCGTACCATCTATTTAGGCCATGTCAGCGATGAGCAGGCAGAGATTTACAATACGGTTCTCAAAGCCAACCAAGCCTTGATTGACCAGGCTAAGGCAGGATTAAGTTTCCGAGACTTTGACAAAATTCCTCGTGATATTATCATTGAGGCAGGTTATGGCGACTACTTTACTCACGGTATCGGACACGGTATTGGACTGGATATTCATGAGGAACCATACTTTAGCCAGACTTCTACAGAAACTATTAAGGCAGGTATGGCCTTGACAGATGAGCCAGGTATCTATATCGAAGGCAAATATGGCGTTCGTATCGAGGATGATATCCTGATTACAGAGACAGGTTGTGAATTATTGACCCTTGCTCCAAAAGAGTTGATAGTCATTTAATAGTCAAGCAGCTCAAATGATTGACTTTTAAAATTTAAAGGTTTATACTGAAAGACGAAAACGGTAGGTGAGGCTACCATAGGGATACGGATGACTACCGCAAAGCAGTGGAGACACTACTCGTTGGTCAACAGTCCTGGTCGCGAAGGCCAAGACTAAGCTCATTACATTGCCCTATGGAGTTAAAGCTTGAACGAAAAACAGATAATTAGTTTTTTAATCCTGCCATTTTTTGATGGTAGGATTTTCTACTGTTTAAAAACAAAGAAAGGAGATAGACGATGCAAATTGACGATCATCCGGAACCGCACATACACAGCCAATCGCTGATTTGTGTCGTTCTGCCCTTATAAAGTGATTGGTCTCTGTGTATGAAACACATCATTCATACAGATAGGAGAAACCAATGAAAACTACAAAAGAAAGATTAGCAACAGCTATTCATACATCTTTAAACGAAACTCTATCTTTTTATAAGACAAGTCTAACAGGATTGACTGAGGAGCAGGTGGAGAAAAATCGTGACCTATATGGCGAAAATACCATCACAAAGGGTCAAGAAGACAGTATCCTCAAAAAGATTTACGAATCCATTATCAATCCTTTTACAATCATCTTGCTGGTCATCGCCGTGATTTCCTTGGTGACCAATGTCTGGTTGGCAAAACCAGGTCAAGAAGATCCGACAACTTCAATTATCATCGTTGTCCTAGTCCTCATTTCTGGTGGCATACGCTTTGTCCAAGAACTCCGTAGTGATAAGGCTGCGACCAATCTTTCAAAAATGATTATTAACACAGCGACTGTCATTCGTCAAGGAGAAGTTCAAGAAGTACCTATCGATGATTTGGTAGTAGGTGACGTGGTTAAATTAAGCGCTGGAGACATGATTCCAGCAGATCTTATTTTATTTGAGTCGCGCGATTTCTTTGTACAACAGTCGGGCTTGACAGGTGAAAGTGAATCGGTTGAAAAATTGGCCTTGACCAAGGCAACAGTTCAACAATCTGATAGTCTGCTAGAAGCAGAAGCGCTCGCCTTTATGGGAACCAATGTCTTGTCTGGTAGTGCCAAGGCCGTGGTTTTAGCAGTTGGTGATGATACCATGATGGGAGCCATTGAGCAGACTTTGAACACCTATGACGAACCTACTTCGTTTGAGCGGGAGATGAATAGTATTTCGTGGCTCTTGATTCGTTTGATGTTGCTCATGGTGCCCATTGTTTTCTTGTCTAATGGTTTGACAGATGGAGATTGGTTAGAAGCTGGCGTATTTGCCTTGAGTGTTGGTGTTGGATTGACACCTGAGATGCTCCCTATGATTATTACCGCTAGCCTAGCAAAAGGCTCCATTATCATGGCCAAGGAAAAAGTGGTTATCAAGAAACTCAATGCCATACAGGACTTAGGGGCGATTGATATCTTGTGTACAGATAAGACAGGAACTCTAACCCAAGATGAAATCGTTCTAGAATATCCCTTGGACATCCACGGACGCTTGGATTTGACTGTCTTGAGACGAGCTTATCTCAATTCTTATTTTCAAACGGGCTTGAAAAATTTAATGGACAGAGCCATCATCAGTAGAACTGAAAAAGAAGCTAAAGAACACGCTATTCTACAAAATTTGGATACTAGCTTCCAAAAAATAGATGAATTGCCCTTTGATTTTGAACGTAGACGGATGAGTGTTATCGTTAAGGATGAACATGAAGTGGTTAGTTTGGTAACCAAGGGTGCCCTAGAGGAGATGTTGGCGATTTCCAGTCATGCGGAATACCAAGGAGTGATTACTCCCTTGACAGATGTTATTAGAGAAGAAATTTTAGCAGAAGTCAGACAACTAAATCAACAAGGTTTGCGTGTCTTGGGAGTGGCCTATAAGTCAGGCTTGAGGGAAGGTCATGCCTATACAGTTGATGACGAAGGGGATATGATTCTAACTGGTTATTTAGCATTCCTAGATCCTCCTAAACCATCTGCAGCACCAGCAATTAAGGCTCTGTTAGAACATGGGGTTCAAACAAAGATTTTGACGGGAGACAACGAAAAAGTTACCCAAGCAGTCTGTGAAAAGGTTGGTTTGGATATCAATCAGATGCTGTTAGGGTCTGAAATTGACCAGATGAGTGATCAAGAATTGGCTCAAGCCGTAGAGGAGGTAACAGTCTTTGCCAAGCTTTCACCTGACCAAAAAGCGAGGATTATTTTGCAATTTAAGGCTAATGGTCATGCTGTTGGCTATATGGGAGATGGGATCAATGATGCTCCTTCTATGAAAGTTGCAGATGTAGGGATTTCTGTTGATACAGCAGTAGATATTGCCAAAGAAACAGCTGATGTTATCCTACTTGATAAGGATCTCATGGTGCTGGAAAAAGGACTTGTTGAAGGTCGTAAGGTCTATGCCAATATGACCAAATATATCAAAATGACAGTGAGTTCTAATTTTGGGAATATCTTATCCCTTTTGGTTTCTGGAATCTTTTTACCATTTTTACCGATGGCTCCAGTCCATTTAATTATCCTAAATCTAGTCTATGATTTGTCTTGTATTGCCTTGCCTTTTGACAAGGTGGATAAAGATTTTTTGAGAAATCCGCATACCTGGGAAGCTAAGTCCATCACACGTTTCATGGTTTGGATGGGACCTATCTCTTCTGCCTTTGATATTTTGACCTTTATTTTGCTCTATTTTATCATTGTACCCATGACAACAGGTCAAGCCTATGTCCATGGAGCGGAGTCTGCTGTAGGATTTATTGTCTTGTTTCAGACAGGTTGGTTTATCGAGTCCATGTGGTCACAGACCATGGTTATCCATATGCTGCGTTCAGCTAAAATTCCCTTTTTACAAAGTCGTCCAGCTTGGCTAGTCCTTGTGACAACCCTATTGGCTGCAGCCTTTGTGACCTTCCTTCCCTACAGTCCACTAGCTAGCCTTCTTCATCTAACTCCTTTGAAGCCGATCTATTTCATCTTTTTGCTTTTCATCATCATTTTGTACATGATTAGCGTGACAATTGTGAAAAAAATCTATATCAAGAAATATAAAGAATGGCTGTAAATTTCATTTTGTCAAGAAAAAAGTACGAAAATGATGAAAAAAGTCAAAAAAATTTAAAAATAGGTCGCAAGTCGGATGTTTTTTATGGTATAATAGACTAAACTGATAGTAACATGTAGCGAAAGGGGTAGGTACATGATTAAAATTTATACAGTCTCAAGTTGTACTAGCTGTAAAAAAGCAAAAACCTGGCTCAATGCCCACCAGTTAAGTTATAAAGAACAAAACCTTGGTAAAGAAGGAATTACGCGAGAAGAATTACTGGATATTCTAACCAAAACAGATAACGGAATAGCCAGCATCGTCTCATCTAAAAATCGCTATGCCAAAGCCCTTGGAGTGGATATTGAAGATTTGAGCGTCAATGAAGTCCTCAATCTGATTATGGAAACACCGAGAATTTTAAAGAGCCCAATCCTTGTAGATGAAAAACGCCTGCAAGTTGGCTATAAGGAAGACGATATTCGTGCCTTCCTACCACGCTCTGTCCGTAATGTAGAAAATGCAGAAGCACGTTTGCGTGCAGCTCTATAAACATCAAGGCTGGGAGCAACTCCCAGTCTTATTCTATTTGAATTTCAAAAAGAAAGAAGAAAGAAATGAAAAAAATAGTTCTTGTTAGTCTAGCTTTCCTTTTTGTCCTGGTTGGTTGCGGGCAGAAAAAAGAAACTGGAACAGCTACAAAAACAGAAAAGGATACGCTTCAGTCGGCATTACCAGTTATTGAAAATGCCGAGAAGAATACAGTTGTGACCAAGACTTTGGTCTTGCCAAAGTCAGATGATGGCAGTCAGCAGATTCAAACGGTCACATATAAAGGAAAACAATTTTTAAGTTTGACTATTATTCAAAAAAGACCAGTTACCGATGAATTGAAGACTTTTGTAACTGAGCATGGTGTAGAGGCTACCCAAAAAGCACTCATTGAAGCTGAAGGTAAAGATACCTCAATTCAGGAAGCGCGCAAGTTGCCAGGTTTTACACTTGAGACGAAGCTACTAAGTGAAACAGAAATTCAAACAACAACTACTTATGATTTTCAGGTTTTAGATATCAAAAAAGCTTCACAGGTTGAATATTTAAAGAATATTGGCTTGGAAAATCTTTTGAAAAATGAACCGAGTCAATATGTAGCAGACAGATTGGCAAATGGCGCGACAGAACAGTAGAAAATCCAAATAAATAGACTGCCTGAATTGTAGAACGTAAGGAATTATGCTATAATGGTACTATTCTAAGGAAAGAGGGTGTTAGAATGGGATTTACTGAAGAAACAGTACGTTTTAAATTGGACGATTCCAATAAAAAAGAAATTAGCGAAACTCTGACTGATGTTTATGCTTCGTTGAACGATAAGGGCTACAACCCAATTAACCAAATCGTAGGTTACGTATTGAGTGGAGACCCTGCCTACGTTCCTCGTTATAATAATGCACGAAATCAAATCCGTAAGTATGAGCGTGATGAAATCGTTGAGGAATTAGTCCGCTACTACCTTAAAGGACAAGGAGTCGATCTATAACCTATGAGAATTATGGGATTGGACGTCGGTTCAAAAACGGTAGGGGTAGCCATTAGCGATCCGCTTGGTTTTACAGCTCAAGGACTTGAAATCATCCAAATCAACGAGGAGCAAGGTCAATTTGGTTTTGACCGCGTTAAAGAGTTGGTTGATACTTACAAGGTGGAACGATTTGTAGTGGGATTGCCTAAAAACATGAACAATACAAGCGGACCGCGCGTGGAAGCTAGTCAAGCCTACGGAGCAAAGTTAGAAGAGCTTTTTGATTTACCAGTAGACTATCAAGATGAACGCTTGACAACAGTTGCCGCAGAGCGCATGTTAATTGAGCAAGCAGATATTAGCCGTAACAAGCGCAAGAAAGTCATTGATAAGTTAGCAGCTCAGCTGATTTTACAAAATTATTTAGATAGAAAATTTTAATACAAAGGAGAGGCTATGTCACACGATCATAACCACGACCACGAAGAACGTGAACTAATCACACTAGTAGATGAACAAGGAAACGAAACCTTGTTTGAAATCCTTTTGACCATTGACGGAAAAGAAGAATTTGGTAAAAACTATGTTCTTCTAGTACCAGTTAACGCAGAAGAAGACGAAGACGGACAAGTTGAAATCCAGGCTTACTCATTCATCGAAAATGAAGATGGAACAGAAGGCGAATTGCAACCAATTCCAGAAGACTCAGAAGACGAATGGAACATGATTGAAGAAGTCTTCAACAGCTTTATGGAGGAGTAAACACGTCCTGTGGACGTGTTTAGCCCTGCGCCAGAAATTAGAAACGCAGGAACGTCTGGGAGACTGTATCACCCCAACTCCTAGAAATTAGAAGAGTTGGAACATCCAGTGGACGTTTTTAGCCCAGTTCCTTAAAATAAGAGAGAACTGGTGTGTTCAGTGAACATTTTTACCCTTACGCTAAAAATAAAGACAGTAAGTAAGTCTGGGAGACTGTATCAGCCCAACTCCCAGAAATTGGGAAGAGTTGGAACGTCCAGTGGACGTGTTTAGCCCTGCGCTAGAAATTAGAAACGCAGGCACATCCAGTGGATGTTTTTAGCCCAGTTCATTAAAACAAGAGAGAACTGGTAAGTCCGGGGGATATTTTTACCCCAAGTTAATATTCATAGTAGCTAGTTATTAGCTAACCAGGTAAGAGGTCGGGACGAGAATCCTGGCCTCGTTTTGTTAGTTATGAGACTTTATTGAGGCAGTTGATTGAACCTGTAATTAAGGAGATGTATATGTTTGAAGTAGAAGAATGGCTCCATAGTCGAATTGGTTTGAATTTTCGATCAGGTTTGGGCCGAATGCAACAAGCGGTGGATTTGTTGGGGAATCCCGAGAAGTCTTATCCTATTATTCATGTAACCGGGACTAATGGAAAAGGATCTACCATTGCTTTTATGAGGGAGTTATTTGTGGGGCATGGCAAAAAAGTTGCGACCTTTACCTCCCCTCATATCGTCTCTATCAATGATCGAATCTGCATTAACGGACAACCTATAGCAGACTCAGACTTTATCCGTTTAGCTGAGCAGGTCAAGGAGATGGAAAAAACACTTCTGCAAACTCATGACCAGTTGTCCTTTTTTGAATTGCTGACCTTGATTGCTTTTCTTTATTTTAGGGAGCAAGAGGTGGATTTGGTTTTATTAGAAGTGGGAATTGGCGGCTTACTTGACACGACTAATGTGGTAACCGGAGAGATTGCTGTCATCACCTCCATCGGACTTGACCATCAGGAGACTCTGGGTGACAGTATAGCAGCAATTGCAGAGCAGAAAGCTGGTATTTTCAAGACTGGTAAAAAGGCAGTGATTGCTAAGTTTCCTTCAGAAGCTAGGCTTGTTTGTCAGAAAAAAGCAGACTCTGTAGCTGTTGACCTTTATCAGGCAGGTCAGGATTTTTCAATGCTGAATGGGGATTTTTCAAGCTCTTTGGCTTACCTTTCACAGTTGAAAATCGGTTTAGAAGGAGTTTATCAGCAGGAAAATGCGACCTTGGCGCTACAAACGTTTCTTCTCTTTATGAGAGAAGGAAAGGAAGCTGTTGATGAACAGGTTGTAAGACAGGCTTTGGAGAAGACCCATTGGGCTGGGCGTTTGGAGCGTATTCGTCCTCAGATTTACTTGGACGGTGCTCATAACCTCCCTGCCTTGACTCGCTTGGTTGAATTTATTAAAGAAAAAGAGCAGGAAAGATATCGTCCTCAAATCCTATTTGGAGCCTTGAAACGGAAGGATTATCAAGGGATGTTGGCTTATCTGACTGAAAAATTGCCTCAGGTGGAACTCAAGGTAACTGGCTTTGACTACCAAGGTTCTTTAGATGAGACAGATATAACAGGTTACGATGTCATTCCTTCTTACCGAGAATTTATCAGCAGTTTTGAAGAAAGAGCAGATATGCAGGACTTGCTGTTCGTTACAGGATCTCTCTACTTTATCTCAGAAGTACGGGGATACTTGTTGGCCCATGAGCAGATAAATTGACCTCCTTTTTTGAACTTGTTATACTAGGGAAACTACTAGTTAGAAGGAATACTTCTGTAAATTGGTAGCAGAAAGGAAATTCGTCATGAAATTAAAAACATTCACACTTTCTCTTGCTTCTCTAGCAAGTCTTAGTCTTTTAGTAGCTTGTTCACAAAGAGCTCAACAGGTTCAACAACCAGCAGCTCAATCGCAAACACAACAAACTCAGCAATCACAATCTGCTGCTTCATCTTCGGCAGAAAATTCAAACCAGTCAGCAACAAGTTCTTCACAAAATGCGCCTGAGGCTCAACCAACCAATATTGATGGAACTTATACCGGTAAGGACGAAGGAGACCGTATCACTTTAGTGGTAACTGGAACAACTGGTACCTGGACACAGGTAGAGACTGACGGAGATCAAGAAATTAAGCAGGTTAGCTTCGATGCCGCTAATCAACGCATGATTATTGGGGATGATGCCAAGATTTATACAATTAATGGAAATCAGATGATTATTGACGATATGGATAGAGAAGCGTCTGATCGCATTGTTTTATCTAAGTAAAGCTTATTTATCAAAAATTCCGATAAGATGAAAGATATTTGATGTATTACTCGATAAAAGTTAGATAGATTATACACATAAAGGAATGGGTCTCATACAAGATTCATTCCTTTTCCTTAAATATAAGTTCCACTTTTAGGAGTGGTACTCTTTTTGAGTAGTTCTTTTTAAAAAAATTTGTTATGCTAGATTTATGAAGAGAATCAAAATCGACGTGGTAGTACTCCCTTTAAGTGGACATCTCTTCCCAGCCCTGAATATACTCGCACCTTTGTTGAAGGATCCTTTGTATGATATTCGATTATTCACAGGACCGCAACGAAAAGCTGTCGCAGAGGAGATGGGATTCCAGGTACTTCCCATTTTAGAAAATTTTGTAGATGAGTTTGAGCGTGTAGCCAACAATGAAGGGCAGCTAAATCTTATTTCTGCTTATCGGCAGTTGTCAGCTAGTCTGGATTTGATCAATGTAGTGTCAGACCAACTAATACAAGAATGGGAGAAAAATCGACCAGATATTGTTATTGCGGATTTTATAACCCTCTCTGGAGGACTAGTGGCGGAACAGTTGGGAATTCCTTGGATAACAACCATGGCGACACAGTTTGCCATTGAAACGACAGATGGACCGCCTTGTTTCTTTGGAGGAATGGGCAGTCCAAAGAATCCTTTTCAGTTTGCCCAGCAATGGCTAGGAAGAAAAGGGACTCGTTTAGGAAAACGAATCGCAACCTTTTTATTGAGAGAACGCTTGAAACGTTACGATTTTAAGCTCTACAATCAAAAAAATCAGGAAACTATTTATTCACCCTATTCCATCTTGGGAATTGGGATGAAAGAGTTGGAGCTGAAAAGTGGTTTTCCAGAGCATTACCTTTGGGTGGGGCCTTTTGGTTCTTCGATCGAGAGAGCAGAGAATTATCCTCTCGATTTGTCTCCCTATGCAAGTTATAAAAAAGTCCTCGTATCCTGTGGAACTCAGCTAGCGTGGGCTAAAGATAACCTCCTCTACCAGACCCAACAATTGGCAAAAGCCCATCCTGACTGTTACTTTTTTGTGACTCTGGGGTTTGGTGGACAAGACTTCCAATGTGAGGAGCTCATGGACAATGTTTCTGTAGTATCCTATCTTCCCTATAAGGAATACATTCCCCAGATGGACTATGTGATTCATCACGGAGGTGCGGGTATTTTTTACCAATGTATTATCTATGGCAAGCCTGCCTTAATTCTCCCTCATGACTATGATCAGTATGACTATGCGGTTCGCGGGCTAGAGGCAGGGATTGCCCTGACTGCTAAACGAGAGGACACGGAAGCGATTGGACGCGCTTTTGATGAGCTATTGGCTAGAGATGGCTGGTCAGACTTGAACAAACTCAGTCGTGTAGCTCAAGACTACCAGCCAACAGAAATCCTCAAGAATGAAATATATCGACTCTTGGGGGGATAAGGAGAAATAAAATATGAAGAAAGTATTGGTAACAGGTGCTACGGGTTTTCTAGGTAAGTATGTTGTTGAAGAGCTCAGTCAGCATGGCTACCAGGTACGAGCTTTTGGACGTAATCGCAAGGTTGGTCAGTCTTTAGAGAACTCCTCTGTGGCATTTATCCAGGGAGATTTTACCAAGCAAGAGGATCTGACTCAGGCTTGTCAGGGTATGGACATGGTTGTGCATGCTGGAGCTCTTTCTACCGTCTGGGGACCTTGGGAAGATTTCTACCAGACAAATGTCTTAGGGACCAAGTATGTTCTGGATGCTTGTCGAGAGGATGGTATTCAGCGTTTGGTTTATGTGTCCTCGCCTAGTATATATGCTGCGCCTCGAGACCAGATAGCTATCAAAGAAAGCGATGCGCCTCAGGAAAATAATCTGAACAACTATATTCGTAGTAAACTAGCTTCGGAGAAGCTGTTTAAGGATTATCCCGATGTTCCGAGTATTATCTTACGACCTCGTGGGCTTTTTGGAATTGGGGATACCAGTATTTTACCTCGGGTTCTTAAACTCAGTCAGAAGATTGGTATTCCCTTGATAGGGGATGGCTGTCAGCTGATGGACATGACCTGTGTGGAAAATGTTGCTCTGGCCATTCGCTTGGCTCTAGAGGCTCCTCAAGCTAGTGGCGAAGTCTATAATATTACCAACGGGGAACCAAGAGCCTTTAAGGATCTGATAGAAGAAACCTTGAGAGGGCTTGGCTATCCGATAACATACAGAAAAGTGCCGGCTCCTCTTCTTTCAGTTATTGCAAGTAGTTTAGAGTTTCTGTATAATATCTTGAAACTCAAAGGTGAGCCGGCTCTGACACGCTATACATATTGCTTGCTGAGGTATAGCCAGACGCTGGACATTAGTAAGGCGGAGCGAGACTTGGGCTATCGCCCTCAAATCAGTATTTCGGAAGGGATTGAACAATATGTCAAAGATTATAGAAAGCATTGATTATTTCCCAGCAGGATATTGCACGAGTTATACAGGTTTGCTATTTAAGGGAATCAAGAATAAAAAGATGACCTTTCCAGCCGGGGTTTTTCTTATCAAACATAGGGAGAAGGGATACCTCCTCTATGATACGGGCTACCATTACGATATTAAGACTCAGATTCGTTATGGTTTCTATCGTTTGGGAACACCTGTTCAAATGACGGAGAAGGACCAGATTTCATATTTGCTGAAAGCTAAGGGAATTAAACCAGAAGAAATTAATTATATCATCCTATCTCACCTGCATCCAGATCATTTGGGAGGGGCTAGCTTCTTCCCTCATGCAACTTTTATCTTGACTCAGGAAGTGTATGATGTTTACAAGAAACCGACACTGAAAGACTTGATTTTCAAGGAATTTTTGCCAGCTTCTTTTGAAAAAAATCTAACCATTATTAGAGCTGACCAGCAAGATTCAACCTTTCCCTATCGTCCGACTAGTGACCTTTTTGGAGATGGAAGTATTCTAGTAGCTTCTGTTGATGGGCATGCAAGGGGGCAAGCTTGTCTGTACCTTCCAGACTTTAATCTCCTCATCGCAGCAGATCTCTGTTGGGGAATTGACCTTTTGCCTTACACCAAGCAGATGCTCCTGATTCCTTCCTTGGTTCAGGACAATAAGGCAGACTATATCAAGGGGACAGAGTTTTTGGAGGAGGTCTTGAGAGATGGTATTGAAGTAGTTGTTAGCCATGACCCTGTAGAAAGGATAGAACGTATCATATATGAAAAAAGGAACCTTTCTTAAAACCTTTATCCAAACTCGCTGGCTTCATAACTTCAAATCTCGAGAAGCTGTAGAGAACTATCAGAAAAAGCAATTAGCTAACTATATGAACTTTTTAAAGCGAGAGTCGCCCTACTTTAAAAATGGGATTCCTAGTGACTTTGACCATATGGACAAGGCTTTTATGATGGAGCATTTCAACGAGCTCAACACCCAAGGAGTAGATCGGGATGAAGCCTTGGCCTTGGCTATTGAAAGTGAAAAGACTCGTGATTTCACTGAACTCAAAGGCGATGTGGCAGTCGGACTGTCTTCAGGGACATCTGGACATCGGGGGCTTTTTATCACAACGGAGAAAGAGCGAAGTATGTGGGCAGCAGCTATCTTAGCTAAGATGTTACCCAAGGGCCAGCTTTTTGGACACCGAATCGCCTTTTTCCTGAGAGCTGATAATGAACTCTATCAGACCATCAATACGGCACTTATTCGTTTGGAGTATTTTGATATTTTTAAACCTACAGATGTCCATATTGAGCGGCTGAATACCTACCAGCCGACGATTGTTGTGGCACCAGCCTCTATGTTGATTGAATTGAGCAAGCGTCTCAAGGCTGGAGAGTTAGCTATCCACCCACAAAAAATCGTTTCGGTGGCAGAAATCTTGGAAGATAATGATAGGGAACTCATCGCAGAAGCCTTTTCTTTATCCATTATTGACCAAGTTTATCAGGCAACCGAAGGTTTCCTAGCTTGCACTTGCTCAGCTGGAAATCTGCATCTCAACGAAGACATTATACATGTGGAAAAGCAGTATCTGGATGACCGCCGTTTTTATCCAGTGATTACGGACTTTAAACGAAGTAGTCAGCCTGTTTATCGCTACCAGCTCAATGATATCTTGGTTGAGAATCCGAAGCCTTGTCCGTGTGGCTCCTACTATACACGAATTGACAAGGTCGAAGGACGCTCTGACGACATCTTCTATTTCGATGGACTGGATGGGGGACAGGTGACCATCTATCCAGACTTTATCAGACGTTGCATCCTCTTTGTGGAGAATATAGGAGATTACCAAGTCAAACAATATTCTGAGAAGTTAGTGGAAGTTTGTCTAAACCAACGAGATGAGAGCATGGAGACAGCTATTTTAGTACAGTTTCAACTCCTGGCCCAGCAAAAGCAGTTTATAGTTCCCGAAATTCAATTTTCAGATTATCACTGGGATACTAGCCATAAACTCAAACGAATCCAACGTTTATGAAAGGATAAAAGACAATGACAGAAGTAAAAAGACATATAGAAATTGCAGGATATGGTGTTTGCCTTCCAAAGCATACCGTCCAATTCAAAGACCAGACGCGTTATCGTGTAGTTGAAAATGAAGAAACGCAGTTAGATTTAGCAGAGGTAGCAATTCAGAGAGCACTCGAATATGCAAACTTAGATATTAAAGATATCGATTGCCTTGTATCAGCTAGTGCAGTTGGTGTTCAGCCTATTCCTTGTACGGCTGCCTTGATTCATGAGCGCGTGGCAAAAGGACTCTCAATCCCAGCTATGGATATCAATACGACCTGTACTAGCTTTATTTCTGCTCTATCGACTATGTCCCACTTGATCGAGGCAGGCGAATACAATCGTGTCTTAATTGTGTCTAGTGAGGTTGGTAGTTTAGGGCTCAATCCTAAGCAAAAAGAAAGTTTTGAACTCTTTAGTGATGGGGCGGCAGCCTTTATTTTCCAAAAAAGCCATCAGGAAAAAGGGGTCATTGCTAGTCTCCAACGTACTTGGTCAGAAGGAGCACACGATACGGAGATTCGTGGAGGTCTGACTTCTTTTCAACCAAAAGAGTACTCTGAAGCGACTAAGACCAACTATATGTTTGATATGAAAGGTAAGAAAATTCTCCTCTTATCTGCTCGTAAAATTCCAGTCATGTTTGAAGAGTTTCAAGAAAAAACGCAGCTAGCATTGTCAGATGTGGACTATATTATTCCCCATCAAGCAAGTCGTGCCCTTCCTTTAGTTATGGAAAAACTAGGTGTTGCGGAGGAACAATATCTCAATCTTGTCACTGATTATGGAAATATGGTGTCAGTATCTGTACCGTTTGGCTTGGCTTATTCATTAGAAAAAGGGCTGGTCAAGGAGGGAGATGTCATCTATCTTATGGGAACTGCAGCCGGTATGACGGTCAATATGTTGGCTCTCAAACTGTAATACGCATATGAGATCATAATGGTTGAAACTTTAGCAAGAGTAAATTGTTGCCATCTAGCTATGAACTGATGTATACTAGTGGAAACATCTATTAATTAGGTGGTTAGGGGTAAGGTTAAAAGAAAGGGGATGTATGAAATATAGAAAATTTCAATTATTGATGTCCAAGTATGGCTTTAGTCTTTCGATTATGCTACTTGAACTGTGTCTTGTTTTTGGTCTCTTTCTCTATTTAGGGCGCATGGCCCCTATTCTATGGGTCATTCTCTTAATCTTTATGAGTATGGCGACTATTGTCGCAATTGTCAATCGTTCAATGGCGCCTGAAAGTAAAGTAATGTGGTTAGTGGTAACTTTTGTTCCTGTTATTGGTCCTTTGCTATATCTGATGTTTGGTGAAAGACGATTATCCAAAAAAGAAATCAAGCAGTTGAACAGACTTGGTTCCATGCATTTTCGGGAGGATAACAGTAAAGCTCTCCGCCAGAAATTGAAGGAAGATGATAAGGCGGCTTACGGAGTTATCAAATCTTTGCTAAGTATGGATAGCAATGCCGATGTCTATGATCGAACAGATTCACAATTCTTTTCTTCGGGTGAAAGCATGTGGCAACATATGTTGGAAGACCTCAAGAAAGCTGAGAAATTTATCTTTCTAGAGTACTATATTGTCGAAGAAGGTCTGATGTGGAATAGCATACTAGATATACTAGAGCAAAAGGCAGCTCAGGGTGTAGAGGTCAAGATGCTCTATGATGATATCGGTTGTATGGCGACTTTACCTGGAGACTATACTGTTCAGCTTCGTAGTCGAGGAATTGAAGCCCATAAGTTTAACAAGGTGATTCCTCGTTTGACGGTAGCTTATAATAATCGAGACCATCGTAAAATCCTTGTTATAGATGGTCAGGTAGCTTATACAGGAGGCATTAACTTAGCCGATGAGTATATCAACCATGTAGAACGCTTTGGTTATTGGAAGGATAGTGGGATTCGCATAGATGGCCCTGGTGTCAAGGCTCTAACCCGTCTCTTTTTAATGACTTGGTACATCAATCGTGGGGAAATCAGTGATTTTGACCAGTATCACTTGGAAAACCAGCCTCGTTCTAGCCAAGGGCTCTGTATTCCCTATGGTAGTGGTCCCAAGCCCATCTTCCGTACTCAGGTAGGGAAAAAAGTCTATCAAAGTTTGATTAATCAGGCTACTGACTCAGTCTATATCACAACACCCTATTTGATTATTGACTATGATTTAACTGAGAGTATTAAAAACGCGGCCATGAGGGGTGTTGATGTTCGCATCGTGACTCCTTTCATTCCAGATAAAAAATTAATCCAACTCATTACAAGAGGGGCCTATCCGGATTTGTTGTCAGCAGGAGTAAGGATTTTTGAGTATAGTCCAGGCTTCATCCACAGTAAACAAATCTTAGTGGATAAGGACTTTGCTGTAGTTGGAACGATTAATTTAGATTATAGAAGTTTACTTCATCACTATGAAGATGCAGTTTTGCTATATAAAACGGCATCAATCACAGAGATTCAAAAAGACTTTCAGGAGATTTTTTCAGTATCGCAAGAAATTTTCCCTCATACGATAAAAAATAGCTGGTATCAGAAATTGATTAAGGAAATTGCCCAGTTATTCGCCCCAATCTTATAAGAAATCTAGGACTTAGGATACAACCCAGTCCTATTTTTCTTGCCTTTTACGAATAAGAAGATATAGGAGGAACGATGCTGACTCAGAAAGAATTGGATTATATCATGTCATTTAAACAGACGCATTTACACCGATTTCGGGAAATTGAAACCTTTGTGAAACTATGCAAAAAATCTCACAAACACCCATCGCAAGCTGACAATTTTAGGTCTTTTTGATATACTAAGACAGATAAATTGAATAGGAGAAACGATATGGCTGTATATGGCAGAATCGAAGAAGTATCCGAAACGATACAGAGTAATGAAATTGAAAATAGACTGGATAGGAACCTTGAATCTCATGTAGAAAAAGAAGAACAGGTAGCTTTCCCGTTTTTCAGACTCATCATTGGAAGTACGATTGCAACGGTTTTTTCTGTGGTGATACCTTTACTTTTAGATATGGTAGGTCCCTCTCAGGCGCAGGATTTGTATATAGGGTGGGCTTTACATCAGGGAGGACAGCTTTACAGTAGCTATTATGCAAGTCAAGGTCTTCTTTATTACTTACTACTTTATATTACCCAAGGAGGCATCCTTTTTGCCTTGGTAGAATGGCTAGCCCTCTTAGGAGGAGGTTATTTCCTCTTTTCTTCAACCGACTATCTGACGGGACAAAGGGAACAAGCCAAACAACTCCTAACCATATTTTATATCTTGGTGTCTGGTCTTGGTTTTGGAGGAGGTTATGCTACTATCTTAGCTCTGCCATTCCTGTTTGCAGGATTTTCATTCATAGCAGCTTATCTATCAAATCCTAATCATGACAAGGGATTTCTACGTCTGGGGATCTTTTTGGGCCTATCATTTTTCATAGAGCCTCTTACAAGTCTTCTCTTTGCTGTAGTAGTAACGATTGGTTTATTTGTCTTTAATGTTGGGCATGGTCGTTTTGTCCATGGAGTTTATCAGTTTTTTGCAGCGGCACTTGGTTTTTCTCTCATCTTTTACCCAGTAGGCTACTATGTGCTTACTTCAGGTGGTTTTGGAGAAGCTATAGGAAGTCTTTTGTATCCGATTGATTCCCTTCAGGTCTTTACCAATCCTCAACTAATGGATAATGTTGTATTCTATGGTTTGTTGACCTTTGGTTTAGGAGCTCTCTTCCTTGTTTTTCTAGGATTGTTCCAATCAAAGGCATCAAGATTATATGTTATTTCAGTACCAGCTAGTTTTGCTTTCTTATTTGTATTAGCCTTGTTGCTTTTTTCTCAAGAACCTCTTCACGGTTCGCGTTTGATTCTAATCCTTCCGTCTTTACTCCTTCTTTTGATGACCAGTATTCGTGGGAAACACTCAGCTAGAGGAGCTCGTTGTCGGAGAAGAGAGGAGGTTCCAACTTTATGGAAAAAATTCATGAAGGGAAATCTCTACCTACCTATCCTAGTGGTGGTTTATCTGATTGCAATTCCTTTTGTAGCTCGTTTTGTCTTGCATCCAGCTTCTTATAGAGAACAACATCAAGTGGTAGATAGAGTCAAACAAGAGACGAGTGATGGTGACCAAATTTATATTTGGGATTCACATGTTCAAATGTATAAAGAAAGCCAGCGTTTGGCTGGATCCATGTTCCCATCACCTCTTCTTTACACGAGTACAGAAGAGAATAAAACTAGTTTAATCAATGACTTGAAAGAAAACCAACCTAAGGTGATTGTGGTAAACGACAAGGTGGCTCTCTGGTCTGAGGCGGAGACACTCTTGAAAGAAAATTACCAACAAGTAAAGACTGATTACTCAGAGTTTAAAGTCTATAAAATTAAATAACCGAATCAATATCTTGTGTATTTTTAAAATTTTTAGGATTTTTACCACAAGATATTGATTTTTCTTTTTAGAGTGGTATAATACTTTTTAGAAAGAACATTTTAGAAAAGAGCATGCATATGATTGCACTAGAAGAAAAAATTACAATTTTGCCAACTCTCTTCGTTGAAAAACGAGATGGGAGACGTGTTGTATTTGATGTGGACAAGATTGACAAGGCTCTCCACAAGGCGGCTGACAAGGTTATGGATGTGACACCCTTGGTCGAAAAACGCCTCAATGCTCTGACCGAGCGAATTGTCACAGAAATTCATAGTCGCTTTCCAAAGGGGGTTAAGATTTACGAAATTCAAAATATCGTAGAACATGAATTGCTTGAAGCCAAAGAATATGCGCTGGCTGAGGAGTATATTACTTATCGGACACAAAGGGATTTTGAGCGCTCAAAAGCGACGGATATCAACTTTAGTATACATAAGCTTCTCAACAAAGACCAGGCAGTTGTTAATGAAAATGCAAATAAAGACAGCGATGTCTTTAATACCCAGCGTGATTTGACAGCGGGCATCGTTGGAAAATCAATCGGACTGCAAATGCTTCCTAAGCACGTAGCCAATGCCCACCAAAAAGGGGATATCCACTATCACGATTTGGACTACAGTCCTTATACACCTATGACCAACTGCTGTTTGATTGATTTCAAGGGGATGCTGGAAAATGGTTTTAAGATTGGAAATGCAGAGGTAGAAAGTCCTAAGTCTATCCAGACTGCAACAGCTCAGATTTCCCAAATCATCGCCAACGTGGCTTCTAGCCAGTACGGTGGTTGTTCAGCTGACCGTATCGATGAAGTCTTGGCTCCTTATGCAGAGAAGAATTACCAAAAACACCTCAAGGATGCGGAAGAGTGGGTTTTGCCTGAAAAACGGGAAGATTACGCTTGGAAGAAAACTCAGAAAGATATCTACGATGCCATGCAATCTCTTGAGTATGAAATCAACACCCTCTTCACTTCAAATGGACAAACACCTTTTACTTCGCTAGGCTTTGGTCTAGGAACCAATCGTTTTGAGCGGGAAATTCAAAAAGCTATTTTAAACATTCGCATTAAGGGGCTTGGTTCGGAACATCGTACGGCTATCTTTCCTAAACTCATTTTTACTCTGAAACGAGGTCTCAATTTAGAGGAAGGAACTCCCAACTATGACATCAAGCAGTTGGCTCTAGAATGTGCAACTAAACGGATGTATCCAGACGTCTTGTCTTACGATAAGATTATCGAGTTGACTGGTTCTTTCAAGGTTCCTATGGGCTGCCGTTCTTTCCTTCAAGGATGGAAGGATGAGAATGGTGTAGAAGTTAATTCAGGTCGGATGAATCTAGGTGTTGTGACGGTTAATCTGCCTCGTATTGCTCTCGAGTCTGAAGGTGATATGACCAAGTTCTGGGAAATCTTCAACGAGCGGATGAATATCGCAGAAGATGCTCTGGTTTACCGTGTCGAACGGACCAAGGAAGCGACACCAGCCAATGCTCCTATCCTTTATCAATACGGTGCTTTTGGCCATCGTCTAGGTAAAGAAGAAAGTGTTGACCAGCTCTTTAAGAATCGTCGAGCAACTGTTTCGCTGGGTTACATCGGTTTGTACGAAGTGGCTACTGTCTTCTTTGGAAATAGTTGGGAACACAATCCAGAAGCCAAGGAATTCACTCTGGACATCATTCGCGATATGAAACGCCGTGTAGAAGAGTGGTCAGACCAATATGGCTACCATTTCTCTATCTACTCAACACCATCTGAAAGTTTGACAGACCGTTTCTGTAGACTAGATACAGACAAGTTCGGTTATATTCCAGATATTACTGATAAGGAATACTACACCAACTCTTTCCACTACGATGTTCGTAAAAATCCAACACCGTTTGAAAAATTGGACTTTGAGAAAGTCTATCCAGAAGCAGGTGCGTCGGGTGGTTTCATCCATTATTGTGAGTATCCAGTTCTCCAGCAAAATCCAAAGGCCTTGGAAGTTGTCTGGGACTATGCCTATGACCGTGTGGGCTATCTTGGGACCAATACACCAATAGACCGTTGCTACAAGTGTGACTTTGAAGGGGATTTTGAACCAACTGAGAGGGGCTTTGCTTGTCCTAACTGTGGCAATAGCGACCCTAAAACAGTAGACGTTGTTAAACGGACTTGTGGATATTTAGGTAATCCTCAAGCGAGACCTATGGTCAATGGGCGTCACAAGGAAATCGCAGCGCGTGTCAAACATATGAATGGTTCAACGATTAAAATAGCTGGCCATCAAGTAACAAATTAGAAAGAAATGAAATGGGAAAATATCAATTAGACGATAAGGGGCGTGCACAAGTGACCCGTTATCACGAGAAACACTCTAAAGGTGGAGCTGGTAAGAAAGAACGTTTGCTCAACCTCAGAGAACAATTTTTAAACAAGAACAAGAAAAAATAAAAGTGAGAGCCAGCTCTTGCTTTTCTCTTAGTGGGAGGTAAGAATGGAACTACGAAGACCAATATTAGCAGATAAAGTAACAGTTTTAGAGATGATGGCAGAGTTTGAAAAATATCAGTCGCCTCACGACAGTGGTTTCTGGGATACAGAGAACTTTGTGTATGAAGAATGGCTGGAAACAAATATGCAAAAAGAGATGGGGATAAACTTGCCTGAAAATCGTGTTCCTTCTATTCAATTTGTATCATTTGATGATGTAGGTCGTGCTCTAGGATTTTTGAATCTGCGATTGAGACTGAATGAGGGGTTATTGAATTATGCTGGCCACATTGGCTACTCCATTCGTCCATCAGAAAGAGGCAAAGGTTATGCTAAAGAGACTCTCCGTCAGGGCTTGCAAGTTGCTAAGGAAAAGAACATCAAGAGAACGCTTGTGACCTGTAGCGTGAATAATCCTGCTAGCAGAGCAGTCATACTAGCAAATGGAGGAATTCTTGAAGATGTTCGTAATGGAGTCGAGCGTTATTGGATAGAGGTAGCGAATGAATAATCCAAAACCACAAGAATGGAAAAGTGAAGAGCTCAGTCAAGGCCGTATCATCGACTACAAGGCCTTTAACTTTGTAGATGGAGAGGGTGTGCGTAACTCCCTCTATGTATCAGGTTGCATGTTTCACTGCGAGGGGTGTTATAATGTAGCGACCTGGTCCTTCAATGCTGGCATTCCCTATACAGCAGAATTAGAAAAACAGATCATGGCAGACCTTGCCCAGCCCTATGTTCAAGGATTGACCTTGCTGGGAGGGGAACCTTTTCTCAATACTGGCATTCTTTTGCCACTCGTGAAGCGTATTCGGAAAGAATTGCCAGATAAGGATATCTGGTCCTGGACGGGCTATACATGGGAAGAAATGATGTTGGAAACTCCAGATAAACTGGAACTATTGTCGCTAATTGACATCCTTGTCGATGGACGGTATGACCGAACTAAGAGAAATCTCATGCTCCAGTTTCGAGGTTCGTCCAATCAACGCATCATCGATGTGCAAAAATCACTCAAAAGTGGGCAAGTAGTGATTTGGGATAAGCTTAATGACGGAAAAGAAAGCTATGAACAGGTGAAGAGAGAGTAACTTTCTTCCATAAAATACTTAAATAAATGACCCGCCAAAAAAGAAAACAGTTTCATTGTAAAAAAACGAAAAAACAGCAACAAATCCCTTGCAATCGCAGGGGCTTTGTGTTATTCTATTATGGTGCTGTAAATTACAGCCTTAGCTTTGATGCAAGAGGTTGCGACACGCTCGGTTGCATTGCCACGCAACACCGCGTCGGTTTTCTTGTGGAGCTAGCCTATTATCTTAAATAGACGAAAAGGAGAAAAAGATGGCAAACAAAAAAATCCGTATCCGTTTGAAAGCTTACGAACACCGTACGCTTGATACTGCGGCTGCAAAAATCGTAGAATCAGCTACTCGTACAGGTGCACAAGTTGCGGGTCCAATCCCACTTCCGACTGAACGTAGCCTCTACACAATCATTCGTGCGACTCACAAATACAAAGACTCTCGCGAACAATTTGAAATGCGTACACACAAACGTTTGATCGATATTGTTAACCCAACTCAAAAAACAGTTGATGCGTTGATGAAATTGGATCTTCCAAGTGGTGTAAACGTAGAAATCAAACTTTAATCTAAAATATAAAAGAGCAGAGGCTGGTGTTTCAATCTAATTGAACACGGGCTAAACTCGGTGTAAAAAAGATAAACTTCCTAGTGTCTGCTAGACACTGTGTCAGTTTCCTATTTTCACTTTGAGTTTGACGCCCTTTGTATCTTAGACTTGAGCATAAAAAACGCTCGTTAAAAACTTTTTGAATAAAAATATAGAAAAGGAACTATTTTCTCATGACAAAAGGAATCTTAGGGAAAAAAGTGGGAATGACTCAAATCTTCACTGAAGCTGGCGAATTGATCCCTGTAACAGTTATTGAAGCAACTCCAAACGTTGTTCTTCAAGTTAAAACTGTTGAAACAGACGGATACAACGCTATCCAAGTTGGTTTCGATGACAAACGCGAAGTATTGAGCAACAAACCTGCTAAAGGACATGTAGCGAAAGCTAACACGGCTCCTAAGCGCTTCATTCGTGAATTCAAAAACGTTGAAGGCTTGGAAGTTGGTGCTGAAATCACAGTTGAAACATTCGCAGCTGGAGATGTTGTTGACGTAACTGGTACTTCTAAAGGTAAAGGTTTCCAAGGTGTTATCAAGCGCCACGGACAATCACGTGGACCAATGGCTCACGGTTCTCGTTACCACCGTCGTCCAGGTTCTATGGGACCTGTTGCACCTAACCGCGTATTCAAAGGTAAAAACCTTGCAGGACGTATGGGTGGCGACCGCGTAACAATTCAAAACCTTGAAGTTGTACAAGTTGTTCCAGAAAAGAACGTTATCCTTATCAAAGGTAACGTACCAGGTGCTAAGAAATCTCTTATCACTATCAAATCAGCAGTTAAAGCTGGTAAATAATAAGGAAAGGGGAATACAGTCAAAATGGCAAATGTAACATTATTCGACCAAACTGGTAAACAAGCGGGCGAAGTTGTTCTTAACGATGCAATCTTTGGTATCGAACCAAACCAATCTGTTGTGTTTGATGTGATCGTCAGCCAACGTGCTAGCCTTCGTCAAGGAACTCACGCAGTTAAAAACCGCTCAGCTGTTTCAGGTGGCGGACGCAAACCATGGCGTCAAAAAGGAACTGGACGTGCTCGTCAAGGTTCTATCCGCTCTCCACAATGGCGTGGTGGTGGAATCGTCTTCGGACCAACTCCACGTAGCTATGCGTACAAACTTCCTCAAAAAGTTCGTCGCCTTGCGCTTAAATCTGTTTACTCAGAAAAAGTTGCTGAAAATAAATTTGTAGCCGTTGATTCTCTTGAATTTACAGCTCCAAAAACTGCTGAATTTGCAAAAGTTCTTGCAGCTTTGAGCATCGATTCTAAAGTCCTTGTTATTCTTGAAGAAGGAAACGAATTCGCAGCTCTCTCAGCTCGTAACCTTCCAAACGTGAAAGTTGCGACTGCTACAACTGCAAGTGTTCTTGACATCGCAAATAGTGACAAACTTCTTGTTACTCAAGCAGCTATCTCTAAAATCGAGGAGGTTCTTGCATAATGAATTTGTATGATGTTATCAAAAAACCTGTAATCACTGAAAGCTCAATGGCTCAACTTGAAGCAGGAAAATATGTATTTGAAGTTGACACTCGTGCACACAAACTTTTGATCAAGCAAGCTGTTGAAGCTGCTTTCGAAGGTGTTAAAGTTGCCAACGTTAACACAATCAACGTAAAACCAAAAGCTAAACGTGTTGGACGTTACACTGGTTTTACTAACAAAACTAAAAAAGCTATCATCACACTTACAGCTGATTCTAAAGCAATCGAGTTGTTTGCTGCTGAAGCTGAATAATCTAAGGAGGAAATATCGTGGGAATTCGTGTTTATAAACCAACAACAAACGGTCGCCGTAATATGACTTCTTTGGATTTCGCTGAAATCACAACAAGCACTCCTGAAAAATCATTGCTTGTTGCATTGAAGAGCAAGGCTGGTCGTAACAACAACGGTCGTATCACAGTTCGTCACCAAGGTGGTGGACACAAACGTTTCTACCGTTTGGTTGACTTCAAACGTAACAAAGACAACGTTGAAGCAGTTGTTAAAACAATCGAGTACGATCCAAACCGTTCTGCAAACATCGCTCTTGTACACTACACTGACGGTGTGAAAGCGTACATCATCGCTCCAAAAGGTCTTGAAGTTGGTCAACGTATCGTTTCAGGTCCAGAAGCAGATATCAAAGTCGGAAACGCTCTTCCACTTGCTAACATCCCAGTTGGTACTTTGATCCACAACATCGAGTTGAAACCAGGTCGTGGTGGTGAATTGGTACGTGCTGCTGGTGCATCTGCTCAAGTATTGGGTTCTGAAGGTAAATACGTTCTTGTTCGTCTTCAATCAGGTGAAGTTCGTATGATTCTTGGAACTTGCCGTGCTACAGTTGGTGTTGTCGGAAATGAACAACATGGACTTGTAAACCTTGGTAAAGCAGGACGTAGCCGTTGGAAAGGTATCCGCCCAACAGTTCGTGGTTCTGTAATGAACCCTAACGATCACCCACACGGTGGTGGTGAAGGTAAAGCACCAGTTGGTCGTAAAGCACCATCTACTCCATGGGGCAAACCTGCTCTTGGTCTTAAAACTCGTAACAAGAAAGCGAAATCTGACAAACTTATCGTTCGTCGTCGCAACGAGAAATAATATTAAACTAGTCGCTTAAGAAACTAGTAAATCCGCCAGCTCGGTAGCGCTCCATGTGAGCGCAAGCCGCTGTGGTACAACATTTAAAGGAGAAAATATAAAAATGGGACGCAGTCTTAAAAAAGGACCTTTCGTCGATGAGCATTTGATGAAAAAAGTTGAAGCTCAAGCTAACGACGAAAAGAAAAAAGTTATTAAAACTTGGTCACGTCGTTCAACGATTTTCCCAAGTTTCATTGGTTACACTATTGCAGTTTATGACGGTCGTAAACACGTACCTGTTTACATCCAAGAAGACATGGTAGGTCACAAACTTGGTGAATTTGCACCAACTCGTACTTACAAAGGTCACGCTGCAGACGACAAGAAAACACGTAGAAAATAAGGAGAACATAAATGGCAGAAATTACTTCAGCTAAAGCAATGGCTCGTACAGTACGTGTTTCACCTCGTAAATCACGTCTTGTTCTTGATAACATCCGTGGTAAAAGCGTAGCCGATGCAATCGCAATCTTGACATTCACTCCAAACAAAGCTGCTGAAATCATCTTGAAAGTTTTGAACTCAGCTGTAGCTAACGCTGAAAACAACTTTGGTTTGGATAAAGCTAACTTGGTAGTATCTGAAGCATTCGCAAACGAAGGACCAACTATGAAACGTTTCCGTCCACGTGCGAAAGGTTCAGCTTCACCAATTAACAAACGTACAGCTCACATCACTGTAGCTGTTGCAGAAAAATAAGGAGGTAAAATCGTGGGTCAAAAAGTACATCCAATTGGTATGCGTGTCGGCATCATCCGTGATTGGGATGCCAAATGGTATGCTGAAAAAGAATACGCGGATTACCTTCATGAAGATCTTGCAATCCGTAAATTCGTTCAAAAAGAACTTGCTGACGCAGCAGTTTCAACTATCGAAATTGAACGCGCAGTAAACAAAGTTAACGTTTCACTTCACACTGCTAAACCAGGTATGGTTATCGGTAAAGGTGGTGCTAACGTTGATGCACTCCGTGCAAAACTTAACAAATTGACTGGAAAACAAGTACACATCAACATCATCGAAATCAAACAACCTGATTTGGATGCTCACCTTGTAGGTGAAGGAATTGCTCGTCAATTGGAGCAACGTGTTGCTTTCCGTCGTGCACAAAAACAAGCAATCCAACGTGCAATGCGTGCTGGAGCTAAAGGAATCAAAACTCAAGTATCAGGTCGTTTGAACGGTGCAGATATCGCCCGTGCTGAAGGATACTCTGAAGGAACTGTTCCACTTCACACACTTCGTGCAGATATCGATTACGCTTGGGAAGAAGCAGATACTACATACGGTAAACTTGGTGTTAAAGTATGGATCTACCGTGGTGAAGTTCTTCCAGCTCGCAAAAACACTAAAGGAGGTAAATAACCAATGTTAGTACCTAAACGTGTTAAACACCGTCGTGAATTCCGTGGAAAAATGCGCGGTGAAGCAAAAGGTGGAAAAGAAGTAGCATTCGGTGAATACGGTCTTCAAGCTACAACTAGCCACTGGATCACTAACCGCCAAATCGAAGCTGCTCGTATCGCCATGACTCGTTACATGAAACGTGGTGGTAAAGTTTGGATTAAAATCTTCCCACACAAATCATACACTGCTAAAGCTATCGGTGTGCGTATGGGATCTGGTAAAGGGGCACCTGAAGGTTGGGTAGCACCAGTTAAACGTGGTAAAGTGATGTTCGAAATCGCTGGTGTATCTGAAGAGATCGCTCGCGAAGCGCTTCGTCTTGCTAGCCACAAATTGCCAGTTAAATGTAAATTCGTAAAACGTGAAGCAGAATAAGGAGAAGGCATGAAACTTAATGAAGTAAAAGAATTTGTTAAAGAACTTCGTGGTCTTTCTCAAGAAGAACTCGCGAAGCGCGAAAACGAATTGAAAAAAGAATTGTTTGAACTTCGTTTCCAAGCTGCTACTGGTCAATTGGAACAAACAGCTCGCTTGAAAGAAGTTAAAAAACAAATCGCTCGTATCAAAACAGTTCAATCTGAAGCGAAATAATAGACTAGGGAAGGAGAAATTTCAATGGAACGCAATAATCGTAAAGTTCTTGTTGGACGTGTTGTATCTGACAAAATGGACAAGACAATCACAGTTGTAGTTGAAACAAAACGTAACCACCCAGTCTATGGTAAACGTATTAACTACTCTAAAAAATACAAAGCTCATGATGAAAACAATGTTGCCAAAGAAGGCGATATCGTACGTATCATGGAAACTCGTCCGCTTTCAGCTACAAAACGTTTCCGTCTTGTAGAAGTTGTTGAAGAAGCGGTCATCATCTAATCAAACCTGAAAGGAGAAAACTGAAATGATTCAAACAGAAACTCGTTTGAAAGTCGCAGACAACAGCGGTGCTCGCGAAATCTTGACTATCAAAGTTCTTGGTGGTTCAGGACGTAAATTTGCAAACATCGGTGATGTTATCGTGGCATCTGTAAAACAAGCTACTCCTGGTGGTGCGGTTAAAAAAGGTGACGTTGTTAAAGCAGTTATCGTTCGTACTAAATCAGGTGCTCGTCGTGCTGATGGTTCATACATCAAGTTTGACGAAAACGCAGCAGTTATCATCCGTGAAGACAAAACTCCTCGCGGAACACGTATCTTTGGCCCAGTTGCACGTGAATTGCGTGAAGGTGGCTTCATGAAGATCGTGTCACTTGCTCCAGAAGTACTTTAATTTTTAGAAACAAACTAGTCCCCTGGATTTACCTCCAGGGTGCCCTTATGGGCGTAAGAAAAATCAAGGAGAAACCTAATGTTTGTAAAAAAAGGCGACAAAGTTCGCGTAATCGCTGGTAAAGATAAGGGAACAGAAGCTGTTGTCCTTACTGCCCTTCCAAAAGTAAACAAAGTTATCGTTGAAGGTGTTAACATCGTTAAGAAACACCAACGTCCAACTAACGAGCTTCCTCAAGGTGGTATCATCGAGAAAGAAGCAGCTATCCACGTATCAAACGTTCAAGTTTTGGACAAAAATGGTGTAGCTGGTCGTGTTGGTTACAAATTTGTAGACGGTAAAAAAGTTCGCTACAACAAAAAATCAGGCGAAGTGCTTGATTAATCACGAAGGAAAGGAGAAGTATAATGGCAAATCGTTTAAAAGAAAAATATCTTAATGAAGTAGTTCCTGCTTTGACAGAACAATTCAACTACTCATCAGTGATGGCTGTGCCTAAAGTAGATAAGATCGTTTTGAACATGGGTGTTGGTGAAGCTGTATCAAACGCTAAAAGCCTTGAAAAAGCTGCTGAAGAATTGGCACTTATCTCAGGTCAAAAACCACTTATCACTAAAGCTAAAAAATCAATCGCCGGCTTCCGTCTTCGTGAAGGTGTTGCGATTGGTGCAAAAGTTACCCTTCGTGGTGAACGTATGTACGAATTCTTGGATAAATTGGTTTCAGTTTCACTTCCACGTGTACGTGACTTCCACGGTGTTCCAACAAAATCATTTGACGGCCGCGGAAACTACACACTTGGTGTGAAAGAACAATTGATCTTCCCAGAAATCAACTTCGATGACGTTGACAAAACTCGTGGTCTTGACATCGTTATCGTAACAACTGCTAACACTGACGAAGAGTCACGTGCATTGCTTACAGGCCTTGGAATGCCTTTTGCAAAATAATATAGGAGGTAAATCTAATGGCTAAAAAATCAATGATTGCTAAGAACAAACGTCCAGCGAAGTTCTCTACTCAAGCTTATACTCGTTGTGAAAAATGTGGTCGTCCACATTCAGTTTACCGCAAATTTAAACTTTGCCGTGTTTGCTTCCGTGAATTAGCTTACAAAGGACAAATTCCTGGTGTAACAAAAGCATCTTGGTAATTCTAGCTTTCAATCCCGTCGTGATTCGTCGTTATCTGCTTTTGCCTAACTCAAGTTATGCCTGCAAGCAGATGCCTAGACTCACTTAGGACTTGAAACCTAGAAATATATTCTGAGCCTAGCTCAATCATTAACTAGCAAGTGCAACTTGCAAACTACTAGTAAGAGGAGAAAAATAAAATGGTTATGACTGACCCAATCGCAGACTTCCTAACTCGTATTCGTAACGCTAACCAAGCTAAACACGAAGTACTTGAAGTACCTGCATCAAACATCAAAAAAGGGATTGCTGAAATCCTTAAACGCGAAGGTTTTGTAAAAAACGTTGAAATCATCGAAGATGACAAACAAGGCATCATCCGTGTATTCCTTAAATACGGACCAAACGGTGAAAAAGTTATCACTAACTTGAAACGTGTTTCTAAACCAGGACTTCGTGTCTACAAAAAACGTGAAGACCTTCCAAAAGTTCTTAACGGACTTGGAATTGCTATCCTTTCAACTTCTGAAGGTTTGCTTACTGATAAAGAAGCACGCCAAAAGAATGTTGGTGGGGAAGTTATCGCTTACGTTTGGTAAAATCAAGATACAAAGCTCGTAAAGAACAAAGCAAAATTAGGAAGTTGGAGAAGTTTGTTTACAAACAAGCCAACTTATCTATTTTGCGCAGTTCTTAGAGCGTGTTCAGTTCAGCTCTTGAACTAAATAAGTATCTGAACCCCGTGAAAACTGGCCGTTCTGGCCTGACAATCTAACAGGAGAAAATAAACATGTCACGTATTGGTAATAAAGTTATCGTGTTGCCTGCTGGTGTTGAACTCACTAACAATGACAACGTTGTAACTGTAAAAGGACCTAAAGGAGAACTTACTCGTGAGTTCTCAAAAGATATTGAAATCCGTGTGGAAGGTACTGAAGTAACTCTTCACCGTCCAAACGATTCAAAAGAAATGAAAACTATCCACGGAACTACTCGTGCCCTTTTGAACAACATGGTTGTTGGTGTATCAGAAGGATTCAAGAAAGAACTTGAAATGCGCGGGGTTGGTTACCGTGCACAACTTCAAGGATCTAAACTTGTTTTGGCTGTTGGTAAATCTCATCCAGACGAAGTTGAAGCTCCAGAAGGAATTACTTTTGAACTTCCAAACCCAACAACAATTGTTGTTAGCGGAATTTCAAAAGAAGTAGTTGGTCAAACAGCTGCTTACGTACGTAGCCTTCGTTCACCAGAACCATATAAAGGTAAAGGTATCCGTTACGTTGGTGAATTCGTTCGCCGTAAAGAAGGTAAAACAGGTAAATAATGTTGAGTGGTTGCTTCTCAACCAACAACTTATTTTCCAACTTTGTGCATAGCACACGATTTAAAACTAAAGAGGTGAAAACTGTGATTTCAAAACCAGATAAAAACAAACTCCGCCAAAAACGCCACCGTCGCGTTCGCGGAAAACTCTCTGGAACTGCTGATCGCCCACGTTTGAACGTATTCCGTTCTAATACAGGCATCTACGCTCAAGTGATTGATGACGTAGCGGGTGTAACGCTCGCAAGTGCTTCAACTCTTGACAAAGAAGTTTCAAAAGGAACTAAAACTGAACAAGCCGTTGCTGTCGGTAAACTCGTTGCAGAACGTGCAAACGCTAAAGGTATTTCAGAAGTGGTGTTCGACCGCGGTGGATATCTATATCACGGACGTGTGAAAGCTTTGGCTGATGCAGCTCGTGAAAACGGATTGAAATTCTAATAGGAGGACACTAGAAAATGGCATTTAAAGACAATGCAGTTGAATTAGAAGAACGCGTAGTTGCTGTCAACCGTGTTACAAAAGTTGTTAAAGGTGGACGTCGTCTTCGTTTCGCAGCTCTTGTTGTTGTTGGTGACCACAACGGTCGCGTAGGATTTGGTACTGGTAAAGCTCAAGAAGTTCCAGAAGCAATCCGTAAAGCAGTAGATGATGCTAAGAAAAACTTGATCGAAGTTCCTATGGTTGGAACAACAATCCCACACGAAGTTCTTTCAGAATTCGGTGGAGCTAAAGTATTGTTGAAACCTGCTGTAGAAGGTTCTGGAGTTGCCGCTGGTGGTGCAGTTCGTGCCGTTGTGGAATTGGCAGGTGTGGCAGATATTACATCTAAATCACTTGGTTCTAACACTCCAATCAACATTGTTCGTGCAACTGTTGAAGGTTTGAAACAATTGAAACGCGCTGAAGAAGTTGCTGCCCTTCGTGGTATCTCAGTTTCTGATTTAGCATAAGAAAGGGGATAAAATGGCTCAAATTAAAATTACTTTGACTAAGTCTCCAATCGGACGCATTCCATCACAACGTAAAACTGTTGTAGCACTTGGACTTGGCAAATTAAACAGCTCTGTTATTAAAGAAGATAACGCTGCAATCCGTGGTATGATCACAGCAGTATCTCACTTGGTAACAGTTGAAGAAGTAAACTAATGAATTTTTAGGGGATGTGCACTATACCATCCCCTAAAACTAGATATAGTCATCTATGATGACGTCGTATAGGCGAGTTGATGGGGGAGACAACCTTTTCTCCCTTATCGGCGCTAGCATTTTACAAAAGAGGAGAAAATAAAAATGAAACTTCATGAATTGAAACCTGCAGAAGGTTCTCGTAAAGTACGTAACCGCGTTGGTCGTGGTACTTCATCAGGTAACGGTAAAACATCTGGTCGTGGTCAAAAAGGTCAAAAAGCTCGTAGTGGTGGCGGAGTTCGCCTTGGTTTTGAAGGTGGACAAACTCCATTGTTCCGTCGTCTTCCAAAACGTGGATTCACTAACATCAACGCTAAAGAATACGCAATTGTGAACCTTGACCAATTGAACGTCTTTGAAGATGGTGCTGAAGTTACTCCAGTTGTTCTTATCGAAGCAGGAATTGTTAAAGCTGAAAAATCAGGTATTAAAATTCTTGGTAACGGTGAGTTGACTAAGAAATTGACTGTGAAAGCAGCTAAATTCTCTAAATCAGCTGAAGAAGCTATCACTGCTAAAGGTGGTTCAGTAGAAGTCATCTAAGAGAGGTGACCTATGTTTTTTAAATTATTAAGAGAAGCTCTTAAAGTCAAGCAGGTTCGATCAAAAATTTTATTTACAATTTTTATCGTTTTGGTCTTTCGTATCGGAACTAGCATTACAGTTCCCGGTGTGAATGCTAATAGCTTGAATGCTTTAAGTGGATTATCCTTCTTAAACATGTTGAGCTTGGTGTCAGGGAATGCCATGAAAAACTTCTCAGTTTTTGCTCTTGGTGTTAGTCCCTACATTACGGCCTCTATCGTTGTCCAACTCTTGCAAATGGATATTTTACCCAAGTTTGTAGAGTGGGGTAAACAAGGGGAAGTAGGTCGAAGAAAATTAAATCAAGCTACTCGTTATATTGCTCTTGTTCTAGCCTTTGTGCAATCTATCGGGATTACAGCTGGTTTTAATACTTTGGCTGGAGCTCAATTGTTGAAAACAGCTCTTACTCCACAAGTCTTTATCATGATTGGTATCATCTTAACAGCTGGTAGCATGATTGTGACTTGGTTGGGAGAGCAAATTACAGATAAGGGATACGGAAATGGTGTTTCTATGATTATCTTTGCCGGGATTGTTGCCTCAATTCCAGAGATGATTCAGGGCATCTATGTGGACTACTTTGTGAACGTCCCAAGTAGCCGTATCAACTCATCTATCATTTTCGTAATCATTTTGATTATTACTGTTTTGTTGATCATTTACTTTACAACTTATGTTCAACAAGCAGAATACAAAATTCCAATCCAATATACTAAGGTTGCACAAGGTGCTCCATCTAGCTCTTACCTTCCTTTGAAGGTAAACCCTGCTGGAGTTATCCCTGTTATCTTTGCAAGTTCGATTACTGCAGCGCCAGCGGCTATTCTTCAGTTTTTGAGCGCTACAGGTCATGATTGGGCTTGGGTAAGAACAGCACAAGAAATGCTGGCAACAACTTCACCAACTGGTATTGCCATGTATGCTTTGTTGATTATTCTCTTTACATTCTTCTATACGTTTGTACAGATTAATCCTGAAAAAGCGGCAGAGAACCTACAAAAGAGCGGTGCCTATATCCACGGAGTCCGTCCTGGTAAAGGTACAGAAGAATATATGTCTAAACTTCTTCGTCGTCTTGCAACTGTTGGTTCCCTCTTCCTTGGTGTGATTTCCATATTACCGATTGTGGCAAAAGATATCTTTGGACTTTCAGAAGCAGTTGCTTTTGGAGGTACTAGTCTTTTGATCATTATCTCTACAGGTATTGAAGGAATCAAGCAATTAGAAGGTTACTTACTGAAACGTAAGTATGTTGGTTTCATGGATAGAACAGAATAAAATAGAAGTATTTACTTGAATAGTGAATGCTGAGGGAGTGGAGGTTTAACTCTAACATTTGTAAGAGTTTGGTCTCCCCTCTTCTATTTTGTTTTTAAATAGGAGTGAAAAGACTTTTTTGCTTCTATTTAAAAATAAAATAAGGAGATCAAATCATGAATCTTTTGATTATGGGCTTACCTGGTGCAGGTAAGGGAACTCAAGCAGCAAAAATCGTAGAACAATTCCATGTTGCACATATCTCAACAGGTGATATGTTCCGTGCTGCTATGGCAAATCAAACTGAAATGGGTGTTCTTGCCAAGTCATACATTGACAAGGGTGAATTGGTTCCTGACGAAGTTACAAATGGGATCGTAAAAGAACGTCTTTCACAAGATGATATTAAAGAAACAGGATTCTTGTTGGATGGTTACCCACGTACAATCGAACAAGCTCATGCCTTGGACAAAACATTGGCTGAACTTGGCATTGAACTAGAAGGTGTCATCAACATTGAAGTGAACCCTGACAGCCTCTTGGAACGTTTGAGTGGCCGTATCATCCACCGAGTAACTGGAGAAACTTTCCACAAGGTCTTTAACCCACCAGTTGACTATAAAGAAGAAGATTACTACCAACGTGAAGATGATAAGCCTGAGACAGTAAAACGTCGTTTGGACGTTAATATTGCTCAAGGAGAACCAATCATTGCTCACTACCGTGCTAAAGGTTTGGTTCATGACATCGAAGGTAATCAAGATATCAATGATGTCTTTTCAGATATCGAAAAAGTATTGACAAATTTGAAATAAAGCGTTTTTCACACTTGCAAAAATCCGCTACAAATGTTATACTGAGATAGTCTGACTTATAATTGTTGTCTCTGTGTCTAGAGGCATCGAATCGAAATTTATGGAGGTGCTTTTGCGTGGCAAAAGACGATGTGATTGAAGTTGAAGGCAAAGTAGTTGATACAATGCCGAATGCAATGTTTACGGTTGAACTTGAAAATGGACATCAGATTTTAGCAACAGTTTCTGGTAAAATTCGTAAAAACTATATTCGTATTTTAGCGGGAGATCGTGTTACTGTCGAAATGAGTCCATATGACTTGACACGTGGACGTATCACTTACCGCTTTAAATAATCGAAAAACTTGGAGGGATAAGAAATGAAAGTAAGACCATCGGTCAAACCAATTTGCGAATACTGTAAAGTTATTCGTCGTAATGGTCGTGTTATGGTAATTTGCCCAGCAAATCCAAAACACAAACAACGTCAAGGATAAGATAGAAAGGAGAAAACATGGCTCGTATTGCTGGAGTTGACATTCCAAATGACAAACGCGTAGTAATCTCATTGACTTATGTTTATGGTATCGGACTTGCAACATCTAAGAAAATTTTGGCTGCTGCTGGAATCTCAGAAGATGTTCGTGTACGTGATCTTACATCAGATCAAGAAGATGCTATCCGTCGTGAAGTGGATGCAATCAAAGTTGAAGGTGACCTTCGTCGTGAAGTAAACTTGAACATCAAACGTTTGATGGAAATCGGTTCATACCGTGGTATCCGTCACCGTCGTGGACTTCCTGTCCGTGGACAAAACACTAAAAACAACGCTCGCACTCGTAAAGGTAAAGCTGTTGCGATTGCTGGTAAGAAAAAATAATATAGGAGGTAAAAGTCTTGGCTAAACCAACACGTAAACGTCGTGTGAAAAAGAATATCGAATCTGGTATTGCTCATATTCACGCTACATTTAATAACACTATTGTTATGATTACTGATGTGCATGGTAATGCAATTGCTTGGTCATCAGCTGGTGCTCTTGGTTTCAAAGGTTCTCGTAAATCTACACCATTCGCTGCTCAAATGGCTTCTGAAGCTGCTGCTAAATCTGCACAAGAACACGGTCTTAAATCAGTTGAAGTTACTGTAAAAGGTCCAGGTTCTGGTCGTGAGTCAGCTATTCGTGCGCTTGCTGCCGCTGGTCTTGAAGTAACAGCAATTCGTGATGTGACTCCAGTGCCACACAATGGTGCTCGTCCTCCAAAACGTCGCCGTGTATAATCATCGCATTACACTGCTTTTCGTTTAAGAGGGAGTAACTAAATGATCGAGTTTGAAAAACCAAATATAACAAAAATTGATGAAAATAAAGATTATGGCAAGTTTGTAATCGAACCACTTGAACGTGGCTACGGTACAACTCTTGGTAACTCTCTTCGTCGTGTACTTCTAGCTTCTCTACCAGGAGCAGCTGTGACATCTATCAATATTGATGGTGTGTTACATGAGTTTGACACAGTTCCAGGTGTTCGTGAAGACGTGATGCAAATCATTCTGAACATTAAAGGAATTGCAGTGAAATCGTACGTTGAAGACGAAAAAATCATCGAACTAGATGTTGAAGGTCCTGCTGAAGTAACAGCCGGTGACATTTTGACAGATAGCGATATTGAAATTGTAAATCCAGATCATTATCTCTTTACAATCGGTGAAGGTTCTTCGCTAAAAGCGACTATGACTGTTAACAGTGGTCGTGGATATGTACCTGCTGATGAAAATAAAAAAGATAATGCACCAGTTGGGACACTTGCTGTAGATTCTATTTATACACCAGTTACCAAAGTCAACTATCAAGTGGAACCTGCTCGTGTAGGTAGCAATGATGGATTTGACAAATTAACCCTTGAAATCTTGACAAATGGAACAATTATTCCAGAAGATGCTTTAGGGCTTTCAGCACGTATTTTGACAGAACATCTTGATTTGTTTACAAATCTTACTGAGATTGCTAAGTCAACTGAAGTGATGAAAGAAGCTGATACTGAATCTGACGATCGTATTTTGGATCGTACGATTGAGGAACTGGACTTGTCTGTGCGTTCATACAACTGTTTGAAACGTGCCGGTATCAATACTGTGCATGATTTGACAGAAAAATCTGAAGCAGAGATGATGAAAGTACGAAATCTTGGACGCAAGAGTTTGGAAGAAGTGAAACTCAAACTCATTGATTTGGGTCTTGGATTAAAAGATAAATAAAGGAGGAATACATGGCTTACCGTAAACTAGGACGCACTAGCTCACAACGTAAAGCAATGCTTCGCGATTTGACAACTGACCTTTTGATCAACGAATCAATCGTGACAACTGAAGCTCGTGCTAAAGAAATCCGTAAAACTGTTGAAAAAATGATTACTCTAGGTAAACGTGGTGATTTGCATGCACGTCGTCAAGCAGCTGCTTTCGTACGTAATGAAATCGCATCTGAAAACTATGATGAAGCAACTGATAAGTACACTTCTACTACAGCACTTCAAAAATTGTTCTCAGAAATCGCACCTCGTTATGCTGAACGTAACGGTGGATACACTCGTATCCTTAAAACTGAACCACGTCGTGGTGATGCAGCGCCAATGGCGATCATCGAATTAGTATAAAATCATCAATTTTGTTGAGTGTTATGATGATGGAGTCTTGTGCTCTTAGTCTAGCTCTGGTCTACCGCTAGGATTTCGGTCCTAGCGGGAACACTCATCATAAGTTGGGATAGTAGACGCTTGTTTACGAAATTGTTTTTTTCTTAAGAACAACTTCGTAAGCAGGCGTTTTTGAGTATTTTAGTTAGAATTATGCTATACTATTTGAAAAGAATCCTGTTTAATGTTCAGGTTTCTTATTATAAGAAGAATTGGAGTTTGCTTATGAAAGCGATTATAACTGTTGTTGGTAAAGATAAATCTGGAATTGTTGCAGGTGTTTCTGGAAAAATTGCAGAATTGGGTTTGAATATAGACGATATCTCTCAAACTGTCTTGGATGAATATTTCACGATGATGGCTGTCGTCTCTAGTGATAAAAAGCAAGATTTTACCTATCTTCGTAATGAATTTGAAGCTTTTGGGCAAACTTTGAATGTGAAAATCAATATTCAGAGTGCAGCGATTTTCGAAGCTATGTATAATATCTAGGAGGTGCACATGGATATTAGACAAGTTACTGAAACCATTGCCATGATTGAGGAGCAAAACTTCGATATCAGAACCATTACCATGGGGATTTCTCTTTTGGACTGTATTGATCCAGATATCAATCGTGCTGCGGAGAAAATTTATCAAAAGATTACGACCAAGGCAGCTAATTTAGTGGCTGTTGGCGATGAAATTGCGGCTGAGTTGGGGATTCCAATCGTTAATAAGCGTGTATCGGTGACTCCTATCTCTTTGATTGGGGCTGCGACAGATGCGACGGACTACGTTGTTCTGGCAAAAGCGCTTGATAAGGCTGCGAAAGAGATTGGTGTGGACTTTATTGGTGGTTTTTCTGCCTTGGTACAAAAAGGTTATCAAAAGGGAGATGAGATTCTCATCAATTCTATTCCTCGTGCTTTGGCTGAAACGGACAAGGTCTGCTCGTCAGTCAATATAGGCTCAACCAAGTCTGGTATCAATATGACGGCTGTCGCAGATATGGGACGAGTTATCAAGGAAACGGCAACTCTATCTGATATGGGAGCAGCCAAGTTGGTTGTATTCGCTAATGCTGTTGAGGACAATCCATTTATGGCGGGTGCCTTCCATGGTGTTGGGGAGGCAGATGTTATCATCAATGTCGGAGTTTCCGGTCCTGGTGTGGTGAAACGTGCCTTGGAAAAAGTTCGTGGACAGAGCTTTGATGTAGTAGCCGAAACAGTTAAGAAAACTGCCTTTAAAATCACTCGTATCGGTCAATTGGTTGGTCAAATGGCCAGTGAGAGACTGGGTGTGGAGTTTGGTATTGTGGACTTGAGTTTGGCACCAACTCCTGCGGTTGGAGATTCTGTAGCACGTGTCCTTGAGGAAATGGGTCTAGAGACAGTTGGTACGCATGGAACGACGGCTGCCTTGGCTCTCTTGAATGACCAAGTTAAGAAGGGCGGAGTTATGGCCTGCAACCAAGTTGGTGGTTTGTCTGGTGCCTTTATCCCTGTTTCTGAGGATGAAGGAATGATTGCTGCAGTGCAAAATGGCTCTCTTAATTTGGAAAAACTAGAAGCCATGACAGCTATCTGTTCTGTTGGTTTGGATATGATTGCCATTCCAGAAGACACACCTGCTGAAACCATTGCGGCCATGATTGCAGATGAAGCTGCAATTGGTGTCATTAACATGAAAACAACAGCTGTTCGTATCATTCCAAAAGGAAAAGAAGGCGATATGATTGAGTTTGGTGGTCTTCTTGGTACAGCTCCAGTTATGAAAGTCAATGGGGCTTCGTCTGTTGATTTCATCTCTCGTGGAGGCCAAATCCCAGCACCAATTCATAGTTTTAAAAATTAAGAAAATAGGAGAAATTTTAAGTTCTATTTAAGGTTGGATGTGTATACTATAATCATTAAATAAAGACCTCCTAATATTATTTGAAACAGATAACACTGATTTAGTTTGAATTTGATTTTCATCTAATATCTTTATTTAATGAACTCCTAAACTTTTTCATAATAATCTCCTGCAAAAGTCGCCTGTCTGGGTGGCTTTTGTTTTATCATCCATGATATAATAGAAGCAAACGGAGGACGGAAAATGGTAAAAGTACGATTGTATTTGGTACGTCATGGCAAGACTATGTTTAACACGATTGGTCGCGCGCAAGGTTGGAGCGATACTCCCTTAACAGCTGAAGGTGAACGAGGAATTCAAGAATTAGGAATCGGTTTGCGAGAATCTGGTCTACAGTTTGAGCGCGCTTATTCGAGTGATTCAGGGCGCACCATTCAGACAATGGGAATCATTCTTGAAGAACTTGGCTTGCAGGGGAAAATCCCTTATCGCATGGACAAGCGTATCAGAGAATGGTGTTTCGGTAGTTTTGATGGAGCTTACGATGGCGATCTTTTCATGGGCATTATTCCTCGTATCTTTAATGTGGAACACGTTCACCAATTATCTTATGCTGAACTTGCTGAGGGCTTGGTAGAGGTCGATACAGCTGGTTGGGCTGAAGGCTGGGAAAAACTCAGTGGCCGTATCAAAGAAGGATTTGAAGCGATTGCTAAAGAAATGGAAGAACAAGGTGGGGGCAACGCTCTCGTTGTCAGCCATGGAATGACCATTGGAACCATTGTGTATCTGATTAATGGCATGCATCCGCATGGTCTAGATAATGGTAGCGTGACGATCCTTGAATATGAGGATGGTCAGTTTAGCGTTGAGGTTGTCGGTGACCGTAGTTACCGAGAGCTAGGGCGTGAGAAGATGGAAGAATCTTCTATTTAATCAGTCTAGACTTGCTTGCTCTGAGCTAGGGATTTGATAGGAATAACAAGATAAGAAAAAAACAGCCGAGGGTAATCCTTTCGGCTGTTTTTGATGGGGAAAACTAAAGTGTAATGCTATTGCTTTTAGAGATTTTCATAAACAAGAGCAAGGAACCTACTGTTAGAACAGTTAGGATGGTTGACAAGGCTGCGGCTACACCGTAATTCCCTCTGAGAACCTCTGTATAGATAGCTACAGTCATTGTTCTTGTTTTGACATTGTAGAGGAGGATAGAAGTAGAGAGCTCTGAAATCATTGTGACCCAAGATAGGATAGCTCCAGAAATAATACCAGACAGCATCATTGGAGTTGTAATCTTGGCAAAGGTATTGAGACGGCTACTTCCTAAACTTTCAGCGGCTTCTTCAATACTTGGGGCTATTTGTTGTAAGCTAGCAACAGATGAGCGAATAGTATAGGGTAATCTTCTGACAGATAGGGACATAATCAAGATGAAAGCTGTCCCTGTAATCATAAGAAATCCACTTCCAAATAGGCCAGTATTGAAGGAAGAAATGAAGGCAATCCCTAGAACGGTTCCTGGTACAATATAAGGGACCATACTGAGGCTGTCAATTAAGTTTGTAAACAAATTCCGTTTTCTAACGGCTAGGTAGGAGATAAATGTTGCGAATAGGACAACTAGAACTAAGGCAATCAAAGGGATACGAATAGTATTGAAAATAGCAGATCCCATACGATTGAAAGCTACCTTGTAACTGTTTAGAGAATAACCTTTGACAAATACCATACCTGATGTTTTTAGGAAAGAAGTATAAATCAAGTAGACTTGAGGTAGAACAGAGAACCAGATAATTCCGTAGACTGTTGCATAAATGGCAGCCATTTTTCCTTTTGTAGTTTTTTTAGGTTCAATTGGATGGAGCGAATTCATGCTGAAACTGTAGCGGTTTGAGATGTATTTTTGGATAAGAAAAATCGCCAAGGCAATGATAATCGCCATAACTGCTAAAGCAGATGCAAAGGCAGAATTTCCTCCAACCTCGCTAATAAATTGGGTATAAATCAGGACAGGGAAAGTCCGATATCCTTCACCAATCAACATAGGCGTTCCAAAGTCTGAGAATGCTCTCATAAATACAAGCAGGGCAGCAGCTAGTAAAGTTGGAACTAGGAGAGGTAAAACAACTGTTACGATACGCTTAAATCCGAAGGACCCCATGCTTTCAGCGGCTTCAAGTAGAGAATTGTTAATACTTTTCATTGTCCCAGCAACGTATAGAAATACCAGTGGGAATAGTTGCAGTGTAAAGACAAGTACAATTCCTTTGAATCCATAAATATCGATAGCTGGAAGATGAAGGGCATTTGTCAAGAATTTAGTGATGACCCCATTTCGTCCCAGTAAGAGAATCCAGGAGTAGGCTCCCACAAAAGGAGCTGACATGGAAGCAATGATAATTAATATTTGTAAAAATTTCTTTCCCTTGAAGTCATACATAGAGAAGAGATAAGCTAATAAAGTTCCTACAACTAAGGAAGTGACAGTAGCGGTAATGGAAACCTTGAAACTGTTGACGAGTGTCTCAGAGTAGTAGGCTTTACTAAAGAAAGTGACAAAATTAGCTAGTGAAAATTGTCCCTCATGTATGAGTGCTTGCTTGAGCACGGTAACGATAGGATAAACGAGAAAGACAAGATAGGTAAGAAAGATGAAGAAAGAGGAGGCTGTCCAAATATTTAGTTTTTTACGTTCCATGGTTGACTCCTTTTATCAGGTTTTGGGAACCATCTGCAGAAAAGACGTTTAATTTTTGAGTATTGATTCGTAGACGAATACGATCGCCTTTTTGTAGATCTTCTTCAAAAGTTGATTCTTCACTAACTTGAATTTTTGAGGCAAAACCTGTCTCGATGAAATACTCCGTATTTAGTCCAAGATAGACGCTATCGCTAATAGTTCCTTCAATATCTCCAGATTCATCTTTGATAAACTCTTCAGGACGAATGCTTACATGAATGGCTTGCTCCTCAGTTTGATCAAGAGCTGGCATTCGAAGAGCATAGCCATCTGAAAAGACGATATAAGCGCCGTCGCTCCGTTTTTCAAGATTGGCAGGGATAATATTTGTGCGTCCAATAAAGGTTGCTACAAATTCATTAGCTGGTTTATGATAGAGTTCTTTTGGTCGGCCGATTTGTTGGATGACTCCGTCTTTCATAACAGCAATTTGGTCTGAAATAGCCATGGCTTCTTCTTGGTCGTGGGTCACATAAACAGTTGTAATTCCCACTTCGTGTTGGATTTCTCGAATAGCTTGACGCATATCCAAGCGAAGTTTGGCATCTAGGTTACTAAGTGGTTCGTCCATGAGGAGAACACTTGGATTAACAGCTAAGGCACGTGCCAATGCGACACGTTGTTGTTGTCCACCACTGAGTTTATCGGGCTTCCGATCCGCATATTGAGCAATTTGCATGAGTTCAAGATATTTATTGGTCTGTTGTACCAATTCTTCTTTTGGAACTTTCTTTTGCTTGAGACCAAAAGCAACATTGTCTCGGACAGTCAAATGTGGGAAAATAGCGTAGTTTTGGAAAACCATGCCGATATTGCGTTTGCTGGGTTCCATATTATTGATTTTTGTATCATCGAAGTAAAATTCTCCGCCTTCGATACTGTTGAAACCTGCAATCATACGAAGAAGGGTCGTTTTCCCACACCCTGAAGGACCAAGGATGGTAAAGAGACTTCCTTTGGGAACTGTAATATTTAAATTATCAATAACAGGGACATCGTGGTAGATTTTTTTGGCGTTAATAATTTTGATCTCACTCATAGTGAACCTCTTTTACTGTTTAGATTGGATATCTGTAAAAATATCATTGTACTTTTTAAGAATAGTGGATTTATTTTTAATGACATAATCGGAATCTTCAGTGGCAATATTGATTTCTGTCATAGCCTTCATATTTTTATTGGTTCTAGCATTTTTACGAATAGGTCTAATTGTAGTTTCAGTTCCTAGCTTATCTTGGATTTCTTGAGAAAGAATGAAATCGATAAATTTCTTAGCATTTTTCATGTGTTTGGCATTTTTGACGATAGCTGCGTTACCAGGTAAAAAGACGGTTCCTTCTTTTGGATAAATAACTTTTACATCAACCCCATCATTTAAGAGTTTTAAGGCAGGGTCTTCATAGGTGAGTCCTACAGCCATTTCTCCATCGGCGACAGCTTTGTAAACATTTGAAGAACTAGATGCAATTTTTCCATCTACTAGGGTAAATAGATTTTTCACATAGGTCCAAGCTTGTTCATTTTCGTATCCACCTTGATCGACAAGCATGTTTGTTAATTGAGCAAAGGCGCTAGAAGCATTACTAGGATCAGCAGTAGCAATTTTTCCTTTTAATTTAGGATTGAGCAGATCATTGTAGCCTTCAATTTTTATATCTTTTGTAAGAGCTGAATTGGCAATGATAACACTAACATCAAGTGTATAAGGCGTGTAGAATCCTGTTTTATTTTGATATTCAGGGATTATCTGGTCGTTCTCTTGAGAAATATAAGGTTCAAAAAGATTTTCGTTAGAAGAGAAGAGGGCGTAGGAGCCTCCGAAAATGACATCAGCTACAGGGGATTCTTTTTCGGCCTCAGCTTTTTTGAACAATTCACCAGTACTGGCTTGTACTAAGTCAACCTTAATACCATATTTTTCTTCGAAGGCTGGGACTGTTTCTTCGATAAGGTCTTCAGGGTTAGGCGAGTAGATAACCAAAGTGCTATCTGAATCTTTTTCAGTGCTAGTTTCCGCTTCTGTTGTTGAAGAACATCCTGATAAAGTAAGAAATATCCATCCACAAGAGAGAAAGAATAGTAGTTTTTTCATAAGAATCTCCTTTTTACGAACATTTTGACTCTACAACTTGCTTAATGCTTATAATTTGCAGAGTCCTATAGGATATAATAAAAACCTTAAAGAAATCTAAAACGGAGAATGTGAGTCAAAGGCGCTAGGGGAAAAAGATGGAAGAGACAAATAATCGATATAAGTTAATTTCAAGTGCTAGCTAATTTTTTATACTGCTACATAAGCTGGATTTGCGATTCGGTCTTTCTTGGAATCCAAGTCCAAAAGAACATTTCTCGTCTTTCAAATTCCTTCAAAAATGGTATAATAGTAACATCACAAAATTGGAGAGAGACCATGAGTTTTTACAATCATAAAGAAATTGAGCCTAAGTGGCAGGGCTACTGGGCAGAACATCATACATTTAAGACAGGAACAGATGCATCAAAACCTAAGTTTTATGCGCTTGATATGTTCCCTTATCCATCTGGAGCGGGTCTGCACGTAGGACACCCAGAAGGTTATACCGCAACCGATATCCTCAGCCGTTACAAACGTGCGCAAGGCTACAATGTCCTTCACCCAATGGGTTGGGATGCTTTTGGTTTGCCTGCAGAGCAATATGCTATGGATACTGGTAATGACCCAGCAGAATTTACAGCTGAAAACATTGCTAACTTCAAACGCCAAATCAATGCGCTTGGATTTTCTTATGACTGGGATCGTGAAGTCAATACAACAGATCCAAACTACTACAAGTGGACGCAATGGATTTTCACTAAGCTTTACGAAAAAGGTTTGGCCTATGAAGCGGAAGTACCAGTAAACTGGGTTGAGGAATTGGGAACGGCCATCGCCAACGAAGAGGTCCTTCCTGACGGAACTTCTGAGCGTGGAGGCTATCCAGTTGTCCGCAAACCAATGCGCCAATGGATGCTCAAAATCACGGCTTACGCAGAGCGTTTGCTTAATGACTTAGATGAACTTGATTGGCCAGAGTCTATCAAGGACATGCAACGCAACTGGATTGGGAAATCAACTGGTGCTAATGTAACTTTTAAAGTTAAGGGAACAGATAAGGAATTCACAGTATTTACTACTCGTCCGGACACCCTTTTCGGGGCGACTTTCACTGTTTTGGCTCCTGAACATGACTTGGTTGACGCTATCACAAGTCCAGAGCAAGCAGAGGCTGTAGCAGACTATAAACACCAAGCCAGCCTTAAATCAGACTTGGCTCGTACAGACCTTGCCAAAGAAAAAACTGGTGTTTGGACTGGTGCATATGCTATCAATCCTGTCAATGGCAAGGAAATTCCAATCTGGATTGCGGACTATGTTCTTGCCAGTTACGGAACAGGTGCCGTTATGGCAGTTCCAGCTCACGACCAACGTGACTGGGAATTTGCCAAACAATTTGACCTTCCAATTGTAGAAGTGCTTGAAGGTGGAAACATTGAAGAAGCTGCCTACACAGAAGATGGCCTTCACGTTAATTCAGACTTCCTAGATGGACTCAACAAAGAAGATGCTATTGCCAAGATCGTGGCTTGGTTGGAAGAAAAAGGCTGTGGACAAGAGAAGGTTACCTACCGTCTCCGCGACTGGCTCTTTAGCCGTCAACGTTACTGGGGTGAGCCAATTCCTATCATTCATTGGGAAGATGGAACTTCAACAGCTGTCCCTAAGAGTGAATTGCCACTTGTCTTGCCTGTAACCAAGGATATCCGCCCTTCAGGTACTGGTGAAAGTCCACTAGCTAACTTGACAGATTGGCTTGAAGTGACTCGTGAAGATGGCGTCAAAGGTCGTCGTGAAACAAATACTATGCCACAATGGGCAGGTTCAAGCTGGTACTACCTCCGCTATATTGACCCGCACAATACTGAGAAATTGGCCGATGAGGATCTTCTCAAACAATGGTTGCCAGTAGATATCTACGTGGGTGGTGCAGAGCACGCTGTGCTTCACTTGCTCTACGCTCGTTTCTGGCATAAATTCCTCTTTGACCTCGGTGTTGTTCCAACTAAAGAACCATTCCAAAAACTCTTTAACCAAGGAATGATTTTGGGAACAAGCTACCGTGACCACCGTGGCGCTCTTGTGGCAACCGATAAGGTTGAAAAACGTGACGGTTCCTTCTTCCATGTGGAAACAGGCGAAGAGTTGGAGCAAGCACCAGCCAAGATGTCTAAATCCCTTAAGAACGTTGTAAACCCAGACGATGTGGTGGAACAATACGGTGCCGATACCCTTCGTGTTTATGAAATGTTCATGGGCCCACTTGATGCTTCAATCGCTTGGTCTGAAGAAGGTCTGGAAGGAAGTCGTAAGTTCCTTGACCGTGTTTACCGTTTGATTACAAGTAAGGATATTGTTGCGGAAAACAATGGCGCTCTCGACAAGGTTTACAACGAAACCGTTAAAGCTGTCACAGAGCAAATCGAATCCCTCAAATTCAACACAGCCATTGCCCAACTTATGGTCTTTGTCAATGCGGCTAACAAGGAAGACAAGCTTTATGCAGACTACGCCAAAGGCTTTATTCAATTGATTGCACCATTTGCGCCTCACTTGGCAGAAGAGCTCTGGCAAACAGTTGCAGCAACAGGTGAGTCAATCTCTTACGTGGCTTGGCCAACATGGGACGAAAGTAAATTGGTTGAAGACGAAATCGAAATCGTTGTCCAAATCAAAGGAAAAGTCCGTGCCAAACTCATGGTCGCTAAAGATCTATCACGCGAAGAATTACAAGAAATTGCTCTCGCTGATGAAAAAGTCAAAGCAGAGATCGACGGCAAGGACATCGTGAAAGTAATTGCGGTACCTAACAAGCTGGTAAATATCGTTGTGAAATAAGATAGAAATCCTTCAGAGTAGAATCTGGAGGATTTTTTGAATCTTCTTATAAAAGTATGATATACTATGGGCAACTATAAAGTTTGAAAAGTGAAACAAGGAGAATACTATGCCAGTAAATGAATATGGTCAGATGATTGGGGAGTCAATGGAAGGTTATACACCAGGTGAATTGCCTTCTATTGATTTCTTAGAAGGGCGTTATACTAGGGTAGAGGCTCTTTCAGTGGAAAAGCATGTGGAGGATTTATTAGCTGTTTATGGCCCGGATACTCCTCGGGAGATGTGGACTTACCTCTTTCAGGAGCCAGTGGCAGATATGGAGGAACTGGTCAGCCTTTTAAATCAGATGTTGGCTCGTAAGGACCGTTTTTACTATGCAGTCATAGACAAGGCAACTGGTAAGGTTTTGGGAACTTTTTCTCTCATGCGTATTGACCAGAATAACCGAGTAATAGAAGTAGGAGCTGTCACTTTTTCTCCAGAGCTCAGGGGGACACGGATAGGAACAGAAGCCCAGTATCTCTTGGCTTGCTATGTCTTTGAAGAACTCAACTATCGTCGCTATGAGTGGAAATGCGATGCTCTTAACCTGCCATCAAGACGAGCAGCAGAACGTTTGGGCTTTGTCTATGAAGGAACCTTCCGCCAAGCAGTTGTTTATAAGGGGCGTACAAGAGATACGGATTGGTTGTCTATGATTGATAAGGACTGGTCTCAAGTCAAATCTCGTTTAGAAACATGGTTGGCGCCTGAAAATTTTGATAAAAATGGGCGGCAGTACAAGAGCTTGAGAGAGTTTTAAGAGGTGTTGAGATGATTACTATTAAAAAGCAAGAATTTGTCAAGCTAGAGGATATTTTGCATCTCTATCAGGCTGTTGGTTGGACAAATTATACAAATCAACCTCAGATGCTGGAGCAAGCCTTGTCTCATTCATTAGTAATTTATCTGGCACTTGATGATGATGCTGTGGTGGGCTTGATTCGTTTGATTGGAGATGGTTTTTCGTCAGTTTTTGTACAGGATTTGATTGTTTTACCTAGCTATCAGCGCCAAGGGATTGGTAGCGCCTTGATGAAAGAGGCTTTAGAGGATTATAAAGAGGTTTATCAAGTCCAGCTGGCGACAGAACAGACAGAAAAAAATGTAGGATTTTATCGTTCTATGGGTTTTGAAACTTTATCCACCTATGACTGTACAGGAATGATTTGGGTAAACAGAGAAAAATAATAAAACTTGTTTGTTCTTAAGCAAAGTTTAAGGATGGTCTAGTATCATATAGTCATTAAATAAAGACCTCCTAACTTTATTTAATGAAATCCTAAAACTTTTTTCATAATAATCTCCTAATGAAGTCACCCAATCAGGTGGCTTTTTTGTAGGGTGAGGTGATGCTGATAGAAATTTTTTTAAAAATGGTAGAATTTGAGAAAAGTTAAGCTAGTTTTAAGTTTCGTCTTGTATCATATAGTTATTAAATAAAGACCTCCTAACTTTATTTAATAAAATCCTAAACTTTTCTTTTTCATAATAATCTCCCTTAACTCCACCCAATCAGGTGGAGTTTTTTTGCTCTATTTCAGGCTTTTGGGGACTATTCTAAAAATCATTTTCCGATATTTTTCGGATTTTGGTCGGGGAATTGGCGGGGACTTTTTAGCGAATATGATTAAGAAATAGGTCTGTTGTAGCTTCATCTACTTCAACCTCACTTTGAATGTAAGTGACTGTTAATTGAAGGACTAGAACTACTGTAATAATGCTCTTGGTTGTCAAGGAGTGAGTCATCATATTGTTGTACAGAGGGTTAAAGCTTGAAAAGTCGAGAATATAAACCTTTGACAAAATTTGTGAACTATGGGATAATAAAAAGGAATTGAGTACTAGTTCTATATCATAGGCTAGAAAAGACCCCAAGCTAACTTCCATATTAAGCTTAGGGTCTTTTTTGACACTATTTGTCCTTGTTTAGCCATTTATCGACTAATCGAAGAATGACACCGACTACAATTGGTCCGATGATAGTTTTGAGTACTAATTCCATCATGGGCTATCTCACCTCCTTTCGTAGGTGGTGTAGAAGTGCCGTATAATATTATACAACCAACATAAGTGCTAAATTCAGGAGTCACCCAATCGGGTGGCTTTTTTGTTTGTGGCTTGGATTTTTGATATAATAGAGCCATGAGTAGAATTTTAGATAATGAGATAATGGGGGATGAGGAGTTAGTAGAACGTACGCTCCGTCCTCAGTATTTACGTGAATATATTGGACAGGATAAGGTTAAGGACCAGCTTCAAATCTTTATAGAAGCTGCCAAAATGCGGGATGAAGCGCTAGATCATGTGCTCTTATTTGGACCTCCAGGCTTGGGGAAAACGACCATGGCTTTTGTTATTGCCAACGAACTAGGTGTCAATCTTAAGCAGACTTCGGGTCCAGTCATTGAAAAAGCTGGGGATTTGGTAGCGATTTTGAATGACTTAGAGCCTGGGGATGTCCTTTTTATTGATGAGATTCATCGCTTGCCCATGTCTGTGGAAGAGGTGCTTTATAGTGCCATGGAGGACTTCTACATTGATATCATGATTGGGGCTGGTGAAGGCAGTCGCAGTGTTCATTTGGAGTTGCCACCTTTTACCTTGATTGGTGCGACGACTCGGGCTGGTATGCTGTCAAATCCGCTACGGGCACGTTTTGGGATTACAGGTCATATGGAGTATTATGCCCATGCTGACTTGACGGAAATTGTTGAGCGGACGGCAGATATTTTTGAGATGAAAATCACTCATGAGGCAGCATCCGAGCTGGCCTTGCGTAGTCGTGGAACCCCTCGTATTGCCAATCGTCTCCTCAAGCGCGTGCGCGATTTTGCCCAGATAATGGGGAATGGGGTTATCGATGATCTTATTACCGATAAGGCTTTGACTATGCTGGATGTTGACCATGAAGGTTTGGACTATGTGGATCAAAAAATCCTTCGCACCATGATTGAGATGTACGGTGGTGGTCCCGTCGGCTTAGGAACTCTCTCTGTCAATATTGCCGAGGAGCGCGAGACGGTGGAAGACATGTATGAGCCTTACTTAATTCAAAAAGGTTTTATCATGCGGACACGTTCTGGACGGGTGGCGACTGCTAAGGCATATGAGCATTTAGGTTATGAATACAGTGAAAAATGAGCAAGAAATTCTAGAGGCTTTTAGAGAAAATTCGGATATGATGCCTATTCTAGAAACTATCCGAAACCTTGGTCTGAAAGACTCGTGGTTGGCAGCAGGTTCTGTCAGAAATTTCATCTGGAATCTTTTGTCAGATAAATCCCCTTTTGACTGTGAAACGGATGTAGATGTAATTTTCTTTGATCCAGATATTTCTTATGAGGAAACCTTGTCCCTAGAGAAAAATCTGAGAGAGGACTTTCCTCAGTACCAGTGGGAATTGAAAAATCAAGTCTATATGCATCAGCACAGTCCTCATACTGCTCCCTATAGCAGCTCTTGTGATGCTATGAGTAAGTATCCAGAACGGTGTACGGCAGTTGGACTGCGCTTGAATGAAGAATCCGCTTTGGAACTCTATGCACCTTATGGTTTGGAGGATATTTTAAATTTTCAAGTTCGTCCAACTCCTCATTTTTTAGAGAATGAAGACCGAATGGAACTTTATCGAACACGTCTAACCAAGAAAAATTGGCAGGAGAAATGGAAAAATTTGATTTTTAAAAATACTTAAGGAAACTTTAAGCTAGGAAGTGTATACTAAGTCCATAAGTTAAGAAGACCTTAACTTAAACTCCTAAAACTTTTTCATAATAATCTCCCTATAAAAAAATAAAGTCGCCCAATCAGGCGGCTTATTTTTTTGGAAATGGGCTTTGTGCCTGAGAATAATACTCAATGAAAATCAAAGTGCAAACTAGGAAGCTAACCGCAGGTTGCTCAAAACACTGTTTTGAGGTTGCAGATAGAGCTGACGTGGTTTGAATTTGATTTTCGAAGAGTATAAATAGCTTAGTGATAGAAGAAAATAGGGAAATATGGTATAATGAAACGATAGATTTTTGAATAGGAATAAGATCATGTTTGGATTTTTTAAGAAAGATAAGGCTGTGGAAGTAGAGGTTCCGACACAGGTTCCTGCTCATATCGGCATCATCATGGATGGCAATGGCCGTTGGGCTAAAAAACGTATGCAACCGCGAGTTTTTGGACACAAGGCGGGCATGGAAGCATTGCAAACTGTGACCAAGGCAGCCAACAAACTGGGCGTTAAGGTTATTACGGTCTATGCTTTTTCTACAGAAAACTGGACCCGCCCAGATCAGGAAGTTAAGTTCATCATGAACTTGCCAGTAGAGTTTTATGATAATTATGTCCCGGAATTGCATGCGAATAATGTTAAGATTCAAATGATTGGGGAAACAGACCGCCTGCCTAAGCAAACCTTTGAAGCTCTAACTAAAGCTGAGGAATTAACTAAGAACAACACAGGTTTGATTCTTAATTTTGCCCTCAACTATGGTGGACGTGCTGAGATTACACAGGCTCTTAAGTTGATTTCCCAGGATGTGTTAGATGCCAAAATCAACCCAGGCGACATCACAGAGGAATTGATTGGCAACTATCTCTTTACCCAGCATTTGCCTAAGGACTTACGAGATCCGGACTTGATTATCAGGACTAGTGGAGAATTGCGCTTGAGCAATTTCCTTCCATGGCAGGGAGCCTACAGTGAGCTCTATTTTACGGATACCTTGTGGCCTGATTTTGACGAGGTGGCCTTGCAGGAAGCTATTCTTGCCTACAATCGTCGACAACGCCGATTTGGAGGAGTTTAGGAGGAAATATGACACAGGATTTACAGAAAAGAACCTTGTTTGCAGGGATTGCCCTGGCTATTTTCCTACCAATTTTAATGATTGGGGGACTCTTGCTTCAGATAGCAATTGGAATCATAGCCATGCTAGCCATGCATGAACTTTTGAAGATGAGAGGTCTAGAGACCATGACGATGGAGGGCCTCTTGACCCTCTTTGCAACCTTTGCCTTGACCATTCCTTTGGAGAATTACCTGACTTTTTTACCAGTTGATGGGAATGTTGTTGCTTATAGTGTGTTGATTTCAATCATGTTAGGAACGACCGTTTTTAGCAAGTCTTATACGATTGAGGATGCTGTTTTTCCTCTTGCTATGAGTTTCTATGTAGGCTTTGGATTTAATGCTTTACTAGATGCTCGCGTTGCAGGTTTAGATAAGGCTCTATTGGCCTTGTGTATCGTCTGGGCTACCGACAGTGGTGCCTATCTTACTGGGATGAACTTTGGGAAACGGAAACTAGCTCCAACGGTTTCTCCAAATAAAACCTTTGAGGGTGCCTTGGGTGGCATTTTAGGTGCTATTTTAGTAACCATCATCTTTATGATGGTTGACAATACAGTTGCTCTTCCGTATGGAATTTACAAGATGTCAGTCTTTGCTATTTTCTTTAGCATTGCTGGACAATTTGGTGATTTACTAGAAAGTTCGATCAAGCGTCACTTTGGTGTCAAGGATTCTGGGAAATTTATCCCTGGACATGGTGGTGTTTTGGATCGTTTCGATAGTATGCTGCTCGTATTTCCAATTATGCACTTGTTTGGACTCTTTTAATCAAAAGACGGAGGAAATACTATGCTCGGAATTTTAACCTTTATTCTGGTTTTCGGGATTATTGTGGTGGTGCACGAGTTTGGACACTTCTACTTTGCCAAGAAATCAGGGATTCTAGTGCGTGAATTTGCCATTGGTATGGGACCCAAGATCTTTGCTCACATTGGCAAGGATGGAACGGCCTATACCATTCGAATCTTGCCTCTGGGTGGCTATGTTCGAATGGCCGGTTGGGGTGATGATACAACTGAAATCAAGACAGGAACTCCTGTCAGTTTGACGCTTACTGATGATGGTAAGGTTAAACGCATCAATCTTTCAGGTAAAAAATTAGATCAAACAGCCCTCCCTATGCAGGTGACCCAGTTTGACTTTGAAGACAAGCTCTTTATCAAAGGATTGGTTCTGGAAGAAGAAAAAACATTTGCAGTGGATCACGATGCAACGGTTGTGGAAGCAGATGGTACTGAGGTTCGGATTGCACCTTTAGATGTTCAATATCAAAATGCGACTATCTGGGGCAAACTCATTACCAATTTTGCAGGTCCTATGAACAACTTTATCTTAGGTATCGTTGTTTTTTGGATTTTAATCTTTATGCAGGGTGGTGTCAGAGATGTTGATAGCAACCAGTTCCATGTCATGCCTCAAGGGGCCTTGGCTAAGGTGGGAGTGCCAGAAACAGCTCAGATTACCAAGATCGGCTCACATGAGATTAGCAACTGGGAAAGTTTGATTCAGGCTGTGGAATCAGAAACCAAAGATAAGACAACCCCGACTTTGGATGTGACTATTTCTGAAAAGGGGAGTGACAAACAAGTCACTGTTACTCCGGAAGAAAGTCAAGGACGTTATATTCTCGGGGTTCAACCGAGAGTCAAGTCAGACCTCCTGTCCATGTTTGTTGGTGGATTTACAACTGCTGCTGACTCAGGGCTCCGTATCCTTTCGGCTCTGAAAAACTTGATTTTCCATCCAGATTTGAACAAACTCGGTGGCCCCGTTGCCATTTTTAAGGCAAGTAGCGATGCTGCTAAAAATGGTCTTGAGAATGTCCTCTACTTCCTAGCTGTGATTTCCATCAATATCGGAATTTTTAATTTGATTCCGATCCCGGCTTTGGATGGTGGAAAGATTGTGCTCAATATCCTAGAGGCTATCCGCCGGAAACCCCTTAAACAAGAAATTGAAACCTATGTCACCATGGCTGGTGTAGTTATCATGGTTGTCTTGATGCTAGCTGTGACCTGGAATGACATTATGCGACTCTTTTTTAGATAATCGAGGAATATTATGAAACAAAGTAAAATGCCTATCCCAACGCTTCGCGAAATGCCAAGCGATGCTCAAGTTATCAGCCACGCTCTCATGTTGCGAGCTGGTTATGTTCGCCAAGTCTCAGCAGGTGTTTATTCTTACCTACCACTTGCCAACCGTGTGATTGAAAAAGCTAAAAATATCATGCGCCAAGAATTCGACAAGATTGGTGCCGTTGAGATGTTAGCTCCAGCCCTTCTCAGTGCAGAATTGTGGCGCGAATCAGGTCGTTACGAAACTTATGGTGAGGACCTTTACAAACTAAAAAACCGTGAAAAATCAGACTTCATTCTAGGTCCAACTCACGAAGAAACCTTTACAGCTATTGTCCGTGATTCTGTTAAGTCTTACAAGCAATTGCCACTTAATCTTTATCAAATCCAGCCTAAGTATCGTGATGAAAAACGCCCACGTAATGGACTTCTTCGTACACGTGAGTTCATCATGAAAGATGCTTACAGTTTCCACGCTAACTATGATAGTTTGGACAGTGTTTATGATGAGTACAAGGCTGCTTATGAGCGTATTTTCACTCGTAGTGGTTTAGATTTCAAGGCTATCATTGGTGACGGTGGAGCTATGGGTGGTAAGGACAGCCAAGAATTTATGGCCATTACACCTGCTCGTACAGACCTTGACCGCTGGGTTGTCTTGGACAAGTCAGTTGCCTCATTTGACGAAATTCCTGCAGAAGTGCAAGAAGAAATCAAGGCAGAATTGCTCAAATGGATGGTTTCTGGTGAAGATACCATTGCTTACTCAAGTGAGTCTAGCTATGCGGCTAACTTGGAAATGGCAACAAACGAGTACAAACCAAGCAACCGTGTCGTCGCTGAAGAAGAAGTGACTCGTGTTGCAACGCCAGATGTTAAATCAATCGATGAAGTTGCAGCCTTCCTCAACATTCCAGAAGAACAAACGATTAAAACCCTCTTCTACATGGCAGATGGTGAGCTTGTTGCAGCCCTTCTAGTTGGAAATGATCAACTCAACGAAGTTAAGTTGAAAAACCACTTGGGAGCAGATTTCTTTGATGTTGCTAGCGAAGAAGAAGTAGCAAGTGTTGTTCAAGCAGGTTTTGGTTCACTTGGACCAGTTGGTTTGCCAGAGAATGTTAAAATTATTGCAGATCGTAAGGTGCAAGATGTTCGCAATGCAGTTGTCGGTGCTAACGAAGATGGCTACCACTTGACTGGTGTGAATCCAGGTCGTGATTTTACTGCAGAATATGTGGATATCCGTGAAGTTCGTGAGGGGGAAATTTCTCCAGACGGACAAGGTGTCCTTAACTTTGCGCGTGGTATCGAAATTGGTCACATCTTCAAACTCGGTACTCGTTACTCAGCAAGCATGGGAGCAGATGTTTTGGATGAAAATGGCCGTGCGGTGCCAATTATCATGGGATGTTACGGTATCGGTGTCAGCCGTCTCCTTTCAGCAGTGATGGAGCAACACGCTCGCCTCTTTGTTAACAAAACGCCAAAAGGTGAATACCGTTACGCTTGGGGAATCAACTTCCCTAAAGAATTGGCCCCATTTGATGTGCACTTGATCACTGTCAATGTCAAGGACGAAGAAGCGCAAGCCTTGACAGAAAAGCTTGAAGCAAGCTTGATGGGAGCTGGTTATGAAGTCTTGACAGATGACCGTAACGAACGTGTTGGTGTTAAATTTAGCGACAGTGACTTGATTGGATTGCCAATCCGTATCACTGTTGGGAAGAAAGCAGCCGATGGCATCGTAGAAGTGAAGATTAAAGCGACTGGTGATACCATCGAAGTTCATGCAGATAACTTACTTGAAACGCTTGAAATCCTCAGCAAGAAATAAAAACTATAATTAGAAGAAAAACAAGGAAAAAATGTAACTAGTTTTTACCTTGTTTTTTCTTTATAATAGGAAAAATGAGTAGATAAAGAGGTAAATGTATGCTAAGGTTTCCAAAGGATTTTGTCTGGGGATCCTCTACTTCTGGACCGCAGACAGAAGGACGTATAGCTGGTGACGGTAAGGGAGATAATCTCTGGGATTATTGGTACCAAGTGGAGCCAAATCGTTACTATAATGGGATTGGTCCAGATAAAACATCAACCTTTTATGAAAACTGGGAAAAGGATATTGAGCTACTGTTAGAAACTGGTCACACGGCCTTTCGGACTTCTATTCAGTGGTCACGGATTTTTCCACAAGGGTGTGGGGAAGTCAATCCTCAAGGTGTAGACTTTTACCGTAAGGTTTTTGAGGCTATTAAGGCCAAAGGGATTCGTCTTTTAGTCAATCTTTATCATTTTGATTTGCCTTTTGCCCTTCAAGAGGATGGTGATGGTTGGGAAAATAAGGCGACTGTCTCAGCCTATGAAGACTATGCTCGTTTTTGTTTTGAGACTTATGGAGATTTAGTGGATCAATGGATTACCTTTAACGAGCCAATCGTTCCAGTAGAATTTGGCTATTTTTACGATGCCCATTATCCACATAAGGTGGATGCAGAGGCAGCCGTTAAAGTAGCTTATCATACACAATTGGCCAGCAGTCGGGCGGTTAAGGCCTGTCATGAACTTTTGCCTGATTCCAAGATTGGGATTGTCTTAAACTTGACACCGGCTTATCCACGTAGCCAGCATCCTGCTGATGTCAAGGCTGCTCGCATTGCGGATCTTTTTCAGGCCCAATCTTTCTTAGATCCGTCTGTTTTGGGGACTTATCCACAGGAGTTGGTAGAAATCTTGCATGAACAAGGTCTCTTGCCTGATGCTACAGAGGAGGAGTTGAAGCTCATTCGTGACAATACTGTGGACTTCCTTGGTGTCAACTACTATCAACCTTTGCGTGTTATGGCGCCTCGATTTGCTAAGCATCCAGAGAGTCCACTCTTACCAGAACATTTTTACGAGCCTTATGTGATGCCTGGACGGAAAATCAATCCTCATCGTGGCTGGGAGATTTATGAGCAAGGGATTTATGACATTGCCCAAAATATCAAGGAAAATTATGATAATATCGAGTGGATGTTGACAGAGAATGGTATGGGTGTTGAAGGAGAAGAAAAATTCCGTGAGAATGGAATGATTCAAGATGATTATCGTATTGACTTTGTAAAAGGTCATCTTCGTGAACTTCACCGTGCCATTGAAGACGGAGCCAATTGTAAGGGCTACTTGATTTGGACCTTTATCGATTGCTGGTCATGGCTCAATAGTTATAAAAATCGCTACGGTTTGGTCGAACTAGACTTGGAAACGCAAGAACGTCGTCTGAAAAAGTCAGGGCACTGGTTCAAGGAATTAAGCGATAATAATGGATTTTAAAAAGGACTTTGACTGATTATTCTAATTGGTCAGAGTTTTTTTAATTTCAGGAAGTTGATATGAACTATACCAATTTTTACTCTTGACAAGTGAAAGAAACAAGTATATACTGTTTTTGCTGATTCTATAAAAGAGGAATTAGACTATACCAATTTTAAGGAGAAAGCACAGCTGGTCTGTGTCGTATATACTATGTGTGGAATTGTTGGTGTTGTTGGAAACACAAATGCAACTGATATTTTGATTCAAGGGCTTGAAAAGCTCGAATACCGTGGCTATGATTCTGCGGGAATTTTTGTCCTAGGTGGTGCTGAAAATCACCTAGTCAAGGCTGTCGGTCGTATTGCAGAATTGTCTGCTAAGACAGCTGGTGTTGAGGGAATAACTGGTATCGGACATACTCGTTGGGCTACTCATGGAAAACCAACTGAAGACAATGCTCACCCACACCGTTCTGAGACAGAACGTTTTGTCTTGGTTCACAATGGGGTCATTGAAAACTACCTCGAAATCAAGGAAGAATACCTTGTAGGTCACCATTTCAAGGGGCAAACAGATACTGAAATCGCCGTTCACTTGATTGGAAAATTTGCGGAAGAAGATGGCTTGTCAGTGCTTGAAGCCTTCAAAAAAGCTCTTCACATCATCCGTGGTTCTTATGCCTTTGCCTTGGTTGACTCACAAGATCCTGAAGTCATCTACGTGGCTAAGAATAAATCACCACTTTTGATTGGTCTTGGGGAAGGCTATAACATGGTCTGCTCAGACGCCATGGCTATGATTCGTGAGACCAACCAGTACATGGAAATCCATGACCAAGAGTTGGTCATCGTCAAGGCTGATAGTGTAGAGGTTCAAGACTATGATGGTAATGGTCGTGAGCGTGCTAGCTATACTGCTGAGCTTGACTTGTCAGATATCGGTAAGGGAACTTACCCTTACTACATGCTAAAGGAAATTGACGAGCAACCAACGGTGATGCGTAAACTCATCCAAGCCTACACAGATGAGGCTGGTCAAGTTGTTGTAGACCCAGCTATTATCAAGGCCGTTCAAGACGCAGACCGCATCTACATTCTTGCAGCTGGAACATCTTACCACGCAGGATTTGCTTCTAAGAAGATGTTGGAAGAATTGACAGATACGCCAGTTGAACTTGGAATCTCATCTGAGTGGGGCTACGGTATGCCACTTCTCAGCAAGAAACCACTTTTCATCTTTATCAGCCAGTCTGGTGAAACAGCGGATAGCCGTCAGGTTTTGGTTAAGGCTAATGAAATGGGAATCCCAAGCTTGACAGTGACAAATGTCCCAGGTTCAACTCTTTCACGTGAAGCTAACCATACCATGCTCCTTCATGCAGGTCCTGAAATTGCCGTGGCATCAACCAAGGCTTATACAGCACAAATTGCAGCCCTTGCCTTCCTTGCAAAAGCAGTTGGAGAAGCGAACGGCAATGCTAAAGCGCAAGACTTTGACTTGGTTCATGAATTGTCAATTGTAGCTCAGTCTATCGAATCAACTCTTTCAGAGAAAGAAAGCATTGAAGCCAAGGTTCGTGAGCTTCTTGAAACAACTCGCAATGCCTTTTATATCGGACGTGGTCAAGATTACTACGTAGCTATGGAAGCAAGCCTTAAACTCAAAGAGATTTCTTACATCCAGTGTGAAGGCTTTGCGGCAGGAGAACTCAAGCACGGAACCATTGCCTTGATTGAAGAAGGAACGCCTGTCTTGGCCCTCTTGTCAGATCCAGTCCTTGCCAACCACACTCGTGGAAATATCCAGGAGGTGGCAGCCCGTGGTGCCAAAGTCCTCACTATCGCAGAAGAAAATGTTGCCAAAGATACAGATGATATCGTCCTTACGACCGTACACCCTTACCTCTCACCAATCTCAATGGTTGTACCAACGCAATTAGTCGCTTACTTTGCAACACTCCACCGTGGTCTTGATGTGGATAAACCACGTAACCTTGCTAAATCAGTAACGGTAGAATAAGCTAAAAAAGTCTAGTTATCTAGGCTTTTTCTTGTGAGCAAATCGATTGCTTGTAGTCAAGTTTCGTGTTATACTCTTCGAAAATCAAATTCAAACCATGTCAGCTTCCATCTGCAACCTCAAAACATTGTTTTGAGCAGCCTGCGGCTAGCTTTCTAGTTTGCTCTTTGATTTTCATTGAGTGTTAGGTTAATTTTTCAAATTGCAGGAAAAAAATAGACGGGGAGAATCACAATAGTAGAATTGGGAATTTCAACATTTGGGGAAACAACGGTGCTTGAAGAGGTTCTTTCACGGAATCTTTTCCCTTGTTTGGCTATGATTTGAAAGACTACGAAGCCCTCTTTGATGAGAAATTAGACTTGCTTCAGTTAGTCAATGAAAAGACAAAGTTAGACTGGAAAGGGCGATTGACTCAAACAATCTCTGGCAAAGAAGTCTATCCTCGTCCAGTTCAGGACAAATTACCCTTGTGGATAGCGACAGGTGGTCATGTCGAATCAACAGTGAAGATTGCTCAGGCTGGTCTACCGATTGTCTATGCAATTATTGGTGGCAATCCGCGTTATTTTAAAAAGTTGATTCAGGCTTATCGTGAGATTGGGAGCGAAGCGGGCCATGCTAGTCATGAACTAAAGGTTGGGGCTCATTCTTGGGGTTGGATTGCTGAAGATGGCGAGCAGGCTGTAAAAGATTATTTCCATCCGACCAAGCAAGTGGTGGATGCTATTTCCAAAGACCGTCCGCACTGGCAGGAATTGCGTTATGAGCAATATTTGGAGCAAGTTGGACCAAATGGTGCCATGTTTGTGGGCAATCCAGATCAAGTGTCCGAAAAATTAATTCGCATGATTGAGGATTTAGGATTGGACCGCTTCATGCTCCATCTACCGCTTGGTTCTATGCCTCATGAACAAGTCCTGAGAGCTATTGAACTTTTCGGAACGCAAGTGGCTCCAAAAGTACGGGCTTATTTTGCCATGAAAGAGGCTTAATAAAAAATCCTAATCAAGTTTATTATGACGGCAAATATTGTGCAAAAATCAATCCCCCGAGCGTTAAGGCTTGGGGGATAGTTCTATAGGAGGGCTAGTTTAGTTCTCTTTTTTGTTTTTTAGCAAGAACCCGAGACCTAGAAGAGCAAGGAGACTAATTCCTGCAAACAGGAGTTTGTGATCATTTTTGGTTCCTGTATTTGGTAGTTTAGCTTGTGAATCAGCTGTAGCTTGGTTAGGTTTATTTTCTGCATCAGCTACTTTTGTATCTGGTTTTGCAGAATCAGGTTTAGTTTGTGGAGCTGGAGTTTGCTGTTCCGGTTTGACTACTCGGTTTGACATATTGTCTTGGCTGTTATTTTGCCCTTGTTCTTGTTTTAAGCTAGAAAGGTCAAATTCTGGTTTTTCTTCCACAGCGGGGACAACGATGGCACCGCCTTGAGCGATTCGAAGAACAGTAGCTGTAAGGGCATTTAATTTCAAGCCTTTTTCGGTCCATTCAAGTCCTTTCGGGTTGGCAATTCCTACTGGTCCTGCTTGGTTTTCATCTGCCAAAACTTCAGCATTTCTGAGGTGGTCGAAGGCAGTTCCCAAATTAAATTCGCGAGCTTTTTCGTCTGCATTGACAAAGACTGCGTAGATATCACCGTTTGGAGCAGTAATTTGGTAGCCAATTACTACATCCTCTTTTTCTACACCATTTTGACCTGGGACAGTGATGAGTTGGACACGGTCTTTGATATCTTGGAGACTCTTAAGTCGGAAGGCATCTGTAGATTGACGTAGGGCGATCAGACCTTTCATGTAGTCACGGCTCTTGACATTTTCAGGATATGCTTTTCCATCTGTAGCCTTAGTCCAGTCAAACTTGTTAATAGCATCACTCGAATCGTAAGAGTCGTGGATGAAGTAAGGATAGTCAAATGGATTGCCGTCCTTATCACGCAACAAGTGAGATTTGTTTGGAACCTTATCCTCTGCTACTGGAGTCTTGTAGGCTGGGTCACGGAATTGTTTGGTGCGACCATATTCCTGACCGGAGTGGATAAATGGAGTTCCTTGAGCTGTCAAGACCATGAGATTTCCAAGTCGCAAACGACGATGAATTTCAGCATAGTTCTCAGCTTTGCTTGGATCTTTTTTGATAGATTGGGCGATGATGTCAAAGAGGGTCAAGTTATCATGGGCTGCGATGTATTGGATGACATCTCCAGGACTATCTGCTTCAAAGTTGGTTGGTTGAGCAATGAGATTTTTGAAGATAGTGTTGATATCACGCTTGCCGCCTGTGATAAAGGCAGGTTGACCTTCGTTTGGATAACCAGACTTGAGGTTGTTACGGATGTCATCTGAAAAGACTGCTACAGTATCGGTATGCTTCATCCAATCTTGGTCAGCAGCTTTAGTAGGCATATTTTCATCACCAGCATAGGTTCTCCAACCTTCCCCCAGCATGATTAAGTTTGGATTGAGGGCGCGTGCAGCCTTGTACGCTTCTTCGATAGAAGCGGCATCATGGTCTCCCATCATATCGAAACGGAAGCCATCTACTTTGTAGGTATCAACTAGATATTTGATAGAGTCAACTAGGAGCCGTTTGGTCATATGGTGGGTTGTCCCCAAGCGTCCACCACCAAAGCTAGTTCGAGGTGTCCCATCAGCATCCATAAAGTGGTAGTAGTTTGGTTCTAAATCTTCAAAGATATCGACTTTAGCTGTATGGTTATACACTACATCCAGGATAGCTCCCATACCACGTTTGTGGATCTCGTTGATGAGATTTTTAAATTCTGCGATTCGTTTTTCTGGATTCTTAGGATCGCTTGAATACATACCAGTCAAGGAGAAGTAGTTTTGAGGGTCATATCCCCAGTTGTAGTTGCTGTTGCTTGAAGCATAGTCAGATAAGCGTTCGTGGTTCTTCAACTCATTGACAAAGTAGTAAGACAAGACTGGAAGGAGCTGGATGTGGGTTACACCCAAGTTTTTGAGGTAGTCTAGTTTTTCGATAAAGGCTTCAAAGGTACCAAATGGCTTAGTCAAATCTTTTGCGATGGCAGGATCTGAAGTGAAGTCACGCACATGAGCTTCATAGATGACAGCATCTTCGCGCGATTTGAAGTTGCGAATCTTACCATAAGTCAAGTCTTGAGGTCCTAGTTTAGCTGGATCTACAAAGGCAGCTTTAGCAACTTTATGGGCATCGTCAATCTTGGCTTCGTCACTATTCCAAGCAGCGAGGGATTTAGCGTAAGGATCGAGTGCAAGAACAGTTTTACCTTGGCGCTCGATTTGGTAGTGGTAGTAGTAGCCAGTGTAGTTGCTGATACCGAGACCAGAGTTTTCATTCAGAGTTTGCTTCCAAGTTCCTCTTTCCCCTTTTTCAAGAGCGACAGTTCCAACTACTTTTTCAGGGTCATTCTTGTCGTAGACAACGACAGAAACCTTATCAGCACTTGGTGACCAAAGGGTGAGGTCAACACGCTTGCCATCTTCTTTTAGAGTTGCGCCGAGTGGACCATCGTAACTGTAGGACTCATCCTTGAGGCGCCAGCTTGAACGTGTGGTAAATCGGTCTGAATTGTAACTGACAGTGTACGGGTGTTGAGTGTCAGAGAAGTTGCCGATGTAGGTTACTTTTTTACCTGCTTCATCCACTTCCACGTCTGTGATAGCTACTTTATTCCCTTGGTAATCAGTGATGCTGGAGTGTTTGAGGATATCGTCTTTCTTAGCTCCAACGAGGGTAGAAAAACTGCTTTCGATACGAGATTTAGCCACGTGTTGAGCTCCTGTCATGCGGATATCGTGCACATAGTAGGGGTTGGTGTAGATGGTTTCGTCATCATCTTTTAGGAAAATTTGGCTATGATTTTTCAAATCTGTGAACTTATAATCTTCTTTACGGATTTTCACATCGTCTCCTTGTTTGTTTCTGTCTAATAATAAAAATCCAAGATCTTTAGCTGCATCTTTGAGTGGAATATCAATATAGCGACCATATTTGCCTGTAGCCGTAAAGTCTGTTCCGTTAGGCCATTCACCACTACTTGGATTTTTCACATCTCCCCAGTACCAGAGAGATTTCTTGTCATAGTTGCCATCTGTACGGTAGTAGTTGACGCGAATAGTTCCTGCAGGTTGTGGCTCGTAAGAGAAAACCTTGTGATCTTGGTCCAACCAAGCCTCATTCATCTTTGGTGCCAGTTTTTCTACCGATTTATCGCCGGTTAGATTTTTTCCAGCTGTATTATTGATGAGGAAGCTAATTTTCTTGGCTTGTTCTCCCTTTAATTTGACATCTAGGTAGTAGCCATAGTCATCTTTTTTGGCATCCTTAAAGGACAAGGCTCCATTGGGCCAGTTTTCAGACGGCTTTTCAACATCATCCCAAGTCCAAAGACCTTGAGAATCCTTGTTTTCTTCAGGGAGTTTCTTTACATGGATGCGGAAGTGGTTGTCTTCGATTGGCTCTTCTGCCTTAGTTTCAGTCGTTACTGGACTCGTAGAAGTAGTTGGTTCACTTGAACGATCTTGTCCGGTTTGTGGTGCTGAATCGGCTGGGGTTGCAGCAGGAGTGGTTGCCTCTGTTGCAGGTTTTTCTTCTGTTTTTCCTAGGGAAGCGTTTGCATTTTCAGGCGAAGAAATATCACTTTCCTTCTTATCAGAGTTAACTGCTGTATCAGTAAGAGGTTGGGCAAGGACAGTAGTAGTTTCATTACTAGTTTCCTTATTGCTTGTAGTGTTTTCGTTGGCTGAGATAGTTGGTGTAGCCATGGCAAGCAGAACAAGGCTTGCTCCAATAAGGACAGAACCAGTTCCATTTTTGAGGGAACGGATGCTGTAAACCATTTTTTTCTCAGTGTGAGATGGTGTTCTTTTCATAATCATTCTCCTATAAATGAATTTCTTTATCAGTATAGCACTTAGTAAAATAATATGCAAGCGTTTTCTTGGAATTAAAATAAAAGAAAAAATCGCAACAGATTTTGCTACTATTCAGCCAGTCTTTCTTATAGGAAAAGATTTTGTCAAAAAATCGTCAAACCCCTTGAAAAATCTAGCTAAATAGGGTATAATATGAATAATCATTTGTCGTAGGTTTTGTCTGAAATATTGTCCAGACAAGACTCACAGCAGTTAAATCTTCTGAAAAAGTCAGATTTAGCTGCTCTTTTTGTGCTTTTTTTCAGGATTTTGAGTACTTGTAACAAAGACTTAAAGATTCTGAAAATTTATCAAGAGGACACGGTGATAAGGGTTTTTAAAACCATATGACGATTAGAAAAGCCTGATTGACAAGGCTTGGAACTTATTTACAAAGGAGAATCATCTTGGCAGGACATGACGTTCAATACGGGAAACATCGTACCCGTCGTAGTTTTTCAAGAATCAAAGAAGTTCTTGACTTACCAAATTTGATTGAAATTCAAACTGACTCATTCAAAGATTTCCTAGACCACGGTCTGAAGGAAGTGTTTGAAGATGTATTGCCAATTTCAAACTTCACAGACACAATGGAGTTGGAATTTGTTGGATATGAAATCAAGGAACCAAAATATACGCTAGAAGAAGCTCGTATTCACGATGCTAGCTACTCAGCACCAATTTTTGTAACCTTCCGCTTGATCAATAAAGAAACAGGCGAAATCAAAACCCAAGAAGTTTTCTTTGGTGATTTCCCAATCATGACTGAAATGGGTACTTTCATCATCAATGGTGGTGAACGTATCATCGTATCTCAGTTGGTCCGCTCACCAGGTGTTTACTTTAACGATAAAGTTGATAAAAACGGTAAAGTGGGCTACGGGTCAACTGTTATCCCTAACCGTGGAGCTTGGTTGGAACTTGAAAGCGACTCAAAAGATATTGCCTACACTCGTATCGACCGTACTCGTAAGATTCCATTTACAACTTTGGTTCGTGCGCTTGGTTTCTCAGGTGATGATGAAATCTTTGATATCTTTGGTGATAGCGAATTGGTTCGCAACACTGTTGAAAAAGATATTCATAAGAACCCAATGGACTCTCGTACCGACGAAGCTTTGAAAGAAATTTACGAACGCCTTCGTCCAGGTGAGCCTAAGACTGCTGAAAGTTCACGTAGCTTGCTTGTGGCTCGTTTCTTTGACCCACGTCGCTATGACCTAGCAGCAGTTGGTCGTTACAAGATCAATAAAAAACTCAATGTTAAAACACGCTTGCTCAACCAAACCATTGCTGAGCCATTGGTAGACCCTGAAACAGGAGAAATCTTGGTAGAAGCTGGAACAATCATGACTCGTAGTGTGATTGAAAGCATCGAAAGCTATTTGGATGGCGACTTGAACAAGATTGTCTACATTCCAAATGATGCAGCGGTTGTGACTGAGCCAGTTGTTCTTCAAAAATTCAAGGTTGTTGCTCCAACTGATCCAGACCGCGTCGTAACTATTATTGGTAATGCCAATCCAGATGACAAGGTTCGTATCGTCACTCCTGCAGATATCCTTGCTGAAATGAGCTACTTCCTCAATTTGGCTGAAGGACTTGGTCGTGTAGATGATATCGACCACCTTGGAAACCGTCGTATCCGTGCCGTTGGTGAATTGCTTGCCAACCAAGTACGTCTTGGACTTTCTCGTATGGAACGTAATGTCCGTGAACGTATGTCTGTTCAGGACAACGAAGTCTTGACACCACAACAAATCATCAACATCCGTCCTGTAACAGCTGCGGTTAAAGAATTCTTTGGTTCATCACAGTTGTCACAGTTCATGGACCAACACAACCCACTTTCTGAGTTGTCTCACAAACGCCGTTTGTCAGCCTTAGGACCTGGTGGTTTGACACGTGACCGTGCTGGATATGAAGTACGTGACGTGCACTACACTCACTATGGTCGTATGTGTCCAATCGAGACACCTGAAGGACCTAACATCGGTTTGATCAATAACTTGTCATCTTACGGGCACTTGAACAAATATGGTTTTGTTCAAACACCATACCGTAAAGTTGACCGTGAAACAGGTGTTGTTACGAACGAAATTGTTTGGTTGACAGCCGATGAAGAAGATGAATTTACTGTAGCACAGGCTAATTCTCGTCTGAATGAAGATGGAACATTTGCTGAGAAAGTTGTCATGGGACGTCACCAAGGGGTCAACCAAGAGTATCCAGCTAATGTTGTTGACTATATGGACGTATCACCAAAACAGGTAGTTGCCGTTGCGACAGCATGTATTCCTTTCTTGGAAAACGATGACTCCAACCGTGCCCTCATGGGAGCCAACATGCAACGTCAGGCTGTGCCATTGATTAATCCTAAAGCACCTTACGTTGGTACTGGTATGGAATATCAGGCAGCCCACGATTCAGGAGCTGCTGTGATTGCTCAGTACGACGGTAAAGTTACCTATGCAGATGCTGACAAGGTAGAAGTTCGTCGTGAAGATGGTTCATTGGACGTTTACCACATCCAAAAATTCCGTCGTTCAAACTCAGGTACTGCTTACAACCAACGCACTCTCGTAAAAGTTGGCGATGTCGTTGAAAAAGGCGATTTCATTGCTGACGGACCTTCTATGGAAAATGGAGAAATGGCGCTTGGACAAAACCCAATCGTTGCCTACATGACTTGGGAAGGTTACAACTTCGAGGATGCTGTTATCATGAGCGAACGCTTGGTGAAAGATGATGTCTACACATCTGTCCACCTTGAAGAATACGAATCAGAAACGCGCGATACAAAGCTTGGGCCTGAAGAAATTACTCGTGAAATTCCAAACGTTGGTGAAGATGCCCTTAAAGACCTTGACGAAATGGGTATTATCCGTATCGGTGCTGAGGTTAAAGAAGGCGATATTCTTGTAGGTAAAGTAACACCTAAGGGTGAGAAAGACCTTTCAGCGGAAGAACGCCTCTTGCACGCTATCTTCGGAGACAAATCTCGTGAAGTACGTGACACTTCTCTTCGTGTACCGCACGGTGCCGATGGTGTCGTTCGTGATGTTAAGATCTTTACACGTGCAAATGGAGATGAGTTGCAATCAGGTGTGAACATGCTGGTTCGCGTTTATATCGCTCAAAAACGTAAGATCAAGGTCGGAGATAAGATGGCCGGACGTCACGGAAACAAAGGGGTTGTCTCTCGTATCGTTCCTGTAGAAGACATGCCTTACCTTCCAGACGGAACTCCAGTCGACATCATGTTGAACCCACTTGGGGTACCATCACGTATGAATATCGGACAGGTTATGGAGCTTCACCTTGGTATGGCAGCCCGTACTCTTGGTATCCACATCGCGACACCGGTCTTTGACGGAGCAAGTTCTGAAGATCTTTGGTCAACCGTTAAAGAAGCAGGTATGGACAGCGATGCCAAAACAATCCTTTACGATGGACGTACTGGTGAACCGTTTGATAACCGTGTTTCTGTCGGAGTCATGTACATGATCAAACTCCACCACATGGTTGACGATAAATTGCACGCGCGTTCTGTCGGACCTTACTCAACTGTTACTCAACAACCACTCGGAGGTAAAGCTCAGTTTGGTGGACAACGTTTCGGTGAGATGGAGGTTTGGGCTCTTGAAGCCTACGGTGCATCAAATGTCCTTCAAGAAATCTTGACTTACAAGTCTGACGATATCAACGGACGTTTGAAAGCATATGAAGCCATTACAAAAGGAAAACCAATTCCAAAACCAGGTGTTCCAGAATCCTTCCGAGTTCTTGTCAAAGAATTGCAATCTCTTGGTCTTGACATGCGTGTCCTTGACGAAGATGACCAAGAAGTGGAACTTCGCGACTTGGATGAAGGAATGGACGAAGATGTCATCCACGTAGATGACCTTGAAAAAGCCCGCGAAAAAGCAGCCCAAGAGGCTAAAGCAGCCTTTGAAGCTGAAGAAGCTGAGAAAGCAACAAAAGCGGAAGCAACAGAAGAAGCTGCTGAACAAGAATAAGCAGTTCACTTAGAATAGAAAGGGAAGAAATAGTGGTTGATGTAAATCGTTTTAAAAGTATGCAAATCACCCTAGCTTCTCCAAGTAAAGTCCGTTCATGGTCTTATGGAGAAGTCAAAAAACCTGAAACAATCAATTACCGTACCTTGAAACCAGAACGTGAAGGACTCTTTGATGAAGTTATCTTTGGTCCTACAAAAGACTGGGAATGTGCTTGTGGTAAGTACAAACGCATTCGTTACAGAGGAATTGTTTGTGACCGCTGTGGGGTTGAAGTAACGCGTACAAAAGTTCGTCGTGAGCGTATGGGGCATATCGAATTGAAAGCTCCTGTATCTCACATCTGGTACTTCAAGGGAATTCCAAGCCGTATGGGCTTGACCCTTGATATGAGCCCTCGTGCCCTCGAGGAAGTAATCTACTTTGCAGCTTATGTGGTGATTGATCCGAAGGATACACCACTTGAGCACAAGTCTATCATGACAGAGCGTGAATACCGTGAGCGCTTGCGTGAATATGGTTATGGATCATTTGTTGCCAAGATGGGTGCCGAAGCTATCCAAGACCTTTTGAAACAAGTAGATCTTGAAAAAGAAATTGCTGAACTCAAAGAAGAGTTGAAAACAGCTACTGGACAAAAACGTGTCAAAGCCATCCGTCGTTTGGATGTTTTGGATGCCTTTTATAAGTCTGGAAACAAACCTGAATGGATGATTCTCAACATCCTTCCAGTTATTCCACCAGATCTTCGTCCAATGTTGCAGTTGGATGGTGGCCGTTTTGCCTCATCTGACTTGAACGACCTTTACCGTCGTGTTATCAACCGTAACAACCGTTTGGCTCGTTTGCTTGAGTTGAATGCACCAGGTATCATCGTTCAAAATGAGAAGCGTATGCTTCAAGAAGCAGTTGATGCTTTGATTGACAATGGACGTCGTGGTCGTCCAATCACAGGACCAGGTAGCCGTCCTCTTAAATCATTGAGCCACATGCTTAAAGGTAAACAAGGACGCTTCCGTCAAAACTTGCTCGGTAAACGTGTTGACTTCTCAGGACGTTCCGTTATCGCCGTTGGTCCAACGCTTAAGATGTACCAATGTGGTGTGCCACGTGAAATGGCTATCGAACTCTTTAAACCATTCGTGATGCGTGAAATCGTTGCCCGTGATATCGTGCAAAACGTCAAAGCAGCTAAACGCTTGGTGGAACGCGGAGATGAGCGTATCTGGGATATTCTTGAAGAAGTAATCAAAGAACACCCAGTGCTTTTGAACCGCGCACCGACCCTTCACCGTTTGGGTATCCAAGCCTTCGAGCCAGTCTTGATTGATGGTAAGGCCCTTCGCTTACACCCACTTGTCTGTGAAGCCTATAATGCCGACTTTGACGGAGACCAAATGGCCATCCACGTACCGCTTTCAGAAGAAGCCCAAGCAGAAGCACGTATCTTGATGCTTGCTGCTGAGCATATCTTGAACCCCAAAGATGGTAAACCAGTTGTTACTCCATCTCAGGACATGGTTTTGGGTAACTACTACTTGACCATGGAAGAAGCTGGTCGTGAAGGTGAAGGAATGGTCTTCAAAGACCGTGACGAAGCGGTTATGGCTTACCGTAATGGTTATGTTCACCTCCACTCACGTGTTGGTATCGCAACAGACAGCCTCAACAAGCCTTGGACAGAAGAGCAAAAACACAAGGTCTTGCTTACAACAGTTGGTAAAATCCTCTTCAACGACATTATGCCAGAGGGTCTACCATACTTGCAAGAACCAAACAATGCCAACTTGACAGAAGGCGTTCCAGCTAAATACTTCTTGCCACTTGGTGGAGATATCAAGGAAGCAATCAGCAATCTTGAACTTAACCCTCCATTCAAGAAGAAAAACCTTGGAAATATCATCGCTGAAATCTTCAAACGTTTCCGTACGACAGAAACTTCTGCCCTACTTGACCGTATGAAGAACCTCGGTTACCATCACTCAACTCTTGCAGGATTGACAGTGGGTATTGCCGATATCCCGGTCGTTGATGACAAGGCTGAAATCATTGAAGAATCACACAAACGTGTAGAACAAATCACAAAACAATTCCGTCGTGGTATGATCACAGACGACGAGCGTTACAATGCTGTTACAGCTGAATGGCGTGCTGCCCGTGAAAAACTAGAGAAACGTTTGATTGCCAACCAAGATCCTAAGAACCCAATCGTTATGATGATGGACTCTGGAGCCCGTGGTAACATCTCAAACTTCTCACAGCTTGCCGGTATGCGTGGTCTGATGGCTGCTCCTAACGGACGTATCATGGAATTGCCAATCCTTTCAAACTTCCGCGAAGGTTTGTCAGTACTCGAAATGTTCTTCTCAACTCACGGTGCCCGTAAAGGTATGACCGATACGGCCCTTAAGACAGCCGACTCAGGTTACTTGACTCGTCGTTTAGTTGACGTTGCCCAAGACGTTATCATCCGTGAGGACGACTGTGGAACTGACCGTGGTCTCTTGATCCGTTCTATCGCAGAAGGAAAAGAAATGATCGAGTCTCTTGAAGAGCGTCTCAACGGTCGTTACACTAAGAAAACTGTTAAACATCCAGAAACTGGTGCAGTGATTATCGGTCCAAATGAGTTGATTACAGAAGACAAGGCGCGTGAAATTGTCAACGCTGGTGTGGAAGAAGTGACTATCCGCTCTGTATTTACATGTAACACTCGTCATGGTGTCTGCCGTCACTGTTATGGTATCAACTTGGCGACTGGTGATGCGGTTGAAGTTGGTGAAGCAGTTGGTACAATCGCTGCCCAATCTATCGGGGAACCTGGTACACAGCTTACAATGCGTACCTTCCACACGGGTGGGGTTGCCTCAAATACCGATATCACTCAGGGTCTTCCTCGTGTCCAAGAAATCTTTGAAGCTCGCAATCCTAAAGGGGAAGCGGTTATCACAGAGGTTAAAGGACAAGTTACAGCTATCGAAGAAGATGCATCAACTCGTACTAAGAAAGTCTTTGTTAAGGGTGAAACTGGCGAAGGGGAATATGTCGTTCCATTTACAGCTCGTATGCGTGTAGAAGTTGGGGACCAAGTAGCGCGTGGTGCTGCTCTGACAGAAGGTTCTATCCAACCAAAACGTCTCCTTGCAGTTCGTGATGTCTTGTCAGTTGAAACTTACCTTCTCGGTGAAGTACAAAAAGTTTACCGTAGCCAAGGGGTAGAAATCGGTGACAAACACATCGAGGTAATGGTTCGTCAAATGATCCGTAAAGTTCGTGTCATGGATCCAGGTGACACAGATCTTCTCATGGGTACCCTCATGGATATCAATGACTTTACAGATGCCAACAAAGATGTCCTTATTGCAGGTGGAGTTCCAGCGACAGGTCGCCCAGTTCTTATGGGAATTACCAAAGCCTCACTTGAAACCAACAGTTTCTTGTCAGCGGCTTCCTTCCAGGAAACAACTCGTGTCCTTACTGACGCGGCTATCCGTGGTAAGAAAGACCATCTCCTTGGACTTAAAGAAAATGTTATCATCGGTAAGATCATCCCAGCAGGTACTGGTATGGCCCGTTACCGTAACCTTGAACCACAAGCTATCAACGAAGAAGAATACCTTAATCCTCCAGTAGAGGAAGAAGGAAATGAAGAGACAACAGAAGTAGTTGTGGACACTGCCGTTGAAACTGTGGAAGAAACAGTAGAATAATAGAGAATGAGAGAGCCTTCGGGTTCTCTTTCTCTTTTCTGAAAACTTTCTCCATTTTTCCATGAAATGTGGTAAAATAAAAGAAAGAAGCTGACAAAGGAGACGGGTATGGAACAAACATTCTTTATCATTAAACCAGATGGTGTAAAAAGAGGATTAGTAGGTGAAGTGTTGAAACGCATCGAACAACGTGGATTTACAATCGAAAAATTGGAGTTGCGTTCACAGGTTTCAGAAGAGTTGATTGATCAGCACTATCAGGACTTGGTTGGTCAAAGTTTTTACCCACCGATTCGTGAATTTATGACTTCAGGCCCAGTTCTTGTAGGTATCATTTCTGGTCCCAAAGTAATTGAAACTTGGCGGACCATGATGGGTGCTACTCGTCCAGAGGAAGCTTTACCAGGAACTATTCGAGGTGATTTTGCAAAAGCTGCTGGAGAAAACCAAGCTATTCAAAATGTTGTGCATGGTTCAGATTCAGAAGAGTCAGCTAAGCGAGAAATTACTCTTTGGTTTGACGGAAAGTAGTAAAAGTTTGATGTAAGGGTTACTTGCATCAAACTTTTTTGCATTTTAGAGTAGAAAACTGACAGTTGAGAAATATTCTAGCAATGGGGAGGATTTCTAGCCTATAATAAGAGCAAGTAAGGGAGGAAGAATGATGGAAAAAATGAAAAAGCAAATTCGTATTTTGTTATTGCTGACAGTTTTTGGTATTAGTAGCTGTTCTTGTTTAAGTTTATCGACTTGGGCCTTGATGTTAAATCAAAACTGCTTCTATTATTTAGTAGGTATGTTGCTCCTTGCCAGTATTGGGGCAGGGATAAACTACTATAGAGGGCAGGGAAATCAATCTTATTCAGTTTTTAAGGAAGATAAGCAACAATTCTTGTATAGTCTCTTGTTATTAGTAAATATTTTGGGTTTAGCTTTAATTGTCATAGAACATATCCTTGCAGGAAATACATCCGTAGAAGGGGGTGTGGAAGCCTTTCTACCGAGTTTCTTTTTCTTATTTGGTATTGATTTGTTAGTTTTTCTGCCGATTCAGAAGTATGTAAATGGATTGAAAAAGATTTTTGGAAAGAAGGAAATGTGTTTTATTAGTGGATTAGCTATTCTAATCTTTCTCAGAAATCCTTGGATGCTATTATCCATGACCTTTTATATTGCCTTGGGAATGCTATTTCTAGAACTGTTGGTGCCAAAAGTCATTCGTTGGGAAGTTTCATTTTACAGTCATTTGATGAGAGATATCTTGTTAGTTGTCTTTTTACTGTTCCTATTTTAAGATCATAACAAGGACTGGCTCAAGTTTTTAATTCATAATATGGAATTCAGAGATAATACCTAGACAAAGAACAAGTTTTTGGTATAATAGAAACATGTACACTAAAAACGAAGAAGAGTTACAGTCCTTAGGGGAACGTTTGGGCTATTTATTAGAAAAGAATGATGTCTTAATTCTAACTGGAGAACTTGGAGCAGGCAAAACGACCTTTACAAAAGGTCTTGCTAAAGGATTACAGATTACTCAGATGATTAAGAGTCCAACCTACACTATCGTAAGAGAGTATGAAGGTCGTCTTCCTCTTTATCATTTAGATGTTTACCGCATTGAGGGGGATGCTGATTCTATTGATTTAGATGAGTTTCTCTTTGGTGGCGGGGTGACTGTCATCGAGTGGGGACATCTTTTAGGTGATGCCTTACCAGATACTTATTTAGAATTGGAAATTCTAAAAGAAGAAGACGGTCGCAGGCTGAATTTCCAAGCAAAGGGTTTACGTGCAGAAAAACTCTTAGAGGAGCTTCAACATGGAGTATGAGTTGCTCATTAGGGAAGCAGAAGTTGAAGATGCGGCTGAGTTAGTATCATTTTTAAATCGTGTCAGTGTAGAAACAGATTTTACCAGTCTGGACAGGGATGGCATTTTGATGACAGATACTGAGATGGAGTTGTTTTTGGATAAACAGGCTCATTCAGAAAATCAAATCACTTTACTAGCCTTGCTGAATGATGAAATTGCTGGTATTGTAAATATTACAGCTGACCAGCGCAAGAGAGTTCGGCATATTGGAGATCTCTTCATTGTGATTGGTAAGAAGTATTGGAATAATGGACTGGGGAGTTTGTTACTTGAAGAAGTTGTAGAATGGGCGCAGGCTAGTGGCATTCTTCGTAGACTTCAACTCACTGTCCAAACTCGTAATCAGGCTGCAGTTCATTTATATCAAAAGAATGGTTTTGTCATTGAAGGTAGACAAGATCGCGGTGCGTACATAGAAGAAGGGAAATTTATAGATGTTTACCTGATGGGTAGACTGATAGATTGATAGAAATATGGTTAAAAAAATTATTGGAATGGTGCTAGCTTTTCTAGCTGTGACAGTTTTGGGTGTCGGTGTTTTTGCTTATACCATTTATCAGCAAGGCACACAAACCTTATCAAAGACCTATAAAAAAATAGGGGAAGAAACCAATGTTATTGAGGCGACTGAACCCTTAACGATCCTTTTAATGGGGGTTGATACTGGAAACGTAGAACGAACTGACCCTTGGGAGGGAAATAGTGATTCCATGATTCTCTTAACGGTTAATCCGCATACGAAAAAAACAACGATGTTGAGTTTGGAACGTGATATCTTGACTAAAATTCAGCATAAAGATGGTAGTGTTGAGGAAGCTAAACTAAATGCCGCCTACGCTGGTGGTGGTGCGGAATTGGCAATCTCAACTATCCAGAAAATGATGAATATTCATATCGATCGTTACGTTATGGTGAATATGCAGGGGCTGCAACAATTGGTTGATGCAGTTGGCGGGGTGACTGTAAATAATACACTCGGTTTTCCAATTTCGATTACTGACCAGGAAGAATTTAATAAAATTTCCATTGGTGTTGGACAGCAAACTCTAAATGGTGAAGAAGCGCTTGTTTATTCTCGCATGCGCTACCAAGATCCAGAAGGGGACTACGGACGTCAGAAGCGTCAGCGTGAAGTCATTCAAAAGGTTGTTGAAAAAGTTCTTAGCTTGAATAGTGTTAGTCACTATCAGTCTATCTTAAAAGCCCTAAGTACCAATATGCAGACCAACATTGATTTATCAGCGAAAAGTATTCCACAATTACTTGGTTATCAAGATTCCTTCAAGAATATTGAAACACATCAATTGCGAGGAGAAGATGCTGAACTGCAGGGCATTTCTTACCAGATTGTTACAACTGAGCATATGTTAGAAATGCAAAATCTCTTACGTCGTTCACTAGGTAAAGAGGAAGTAACTGAAGTAGAAACCAATGCTGTGTTATACGAAGCAATTCTTGGAAGAACTGCTACACCAACGAATGCTTCAAGTGTAGAAATAGAACAAAATTAATAATGAAATCGTGGGAAATTTCCTGCGATTTTTTCAAAAAAATACGAATAGATAGGTAGGAGGAAACATGAAAGCAGAAATCATTGCTGTTGGAACAGAGATTTTGACAGGACAGATTGTTAATACCAATGCCCAGTTTTTGTCGGAAAAACTAGCAGAGATTGGGGTAGATGTATATTTTCAGACAGCTGTAGGAGACAATGAAGTTCGTCTCTTATCCCTGCTTGAGATTGCCAGTCAACGTAGTAGTCTGGTGATTTTAACAGGTGGTTTGGGGCCGACTGAGGATGATTTGACCAAACAAACCCTAGCTAAATTTTTAGGGAAAGAATTAGTCTTTGATTCTCAGGCTCAGGAGAAGTTAGATGTCTTTTTTGCCCAGCGACCAGACTATGCCCGAACACCGAATAACGAAAGACAAGCTCAACTTGTAGAAGGAACGACTCCACTACCAAACGAAACAGGATTGGCTGTGGGGGGGATATTGGAAGTCGATGGAGTGACCTATGTCGTCCTTCCAGGACCACCGAGTGAATTGAAACCCATGGTCTTAAACCAACTTCTACCTAAGTTGATGACAGGGAGCAAACTGTATTCCCGAGTTCTTCGTTTCTTTGGAATTGGCGAAAGTCAGCTGGTTACGATTTTGGCTGATTTAATTGATAATCAGACCGATCCTACCTTGGCACCTTATGCCAAGACAGGAGAAGTCACTCTGCGTCTGTCAACAAAAGCTAGCAGCCAAGAAGAGGCGAATCAAACGCTGGATATCTTGGAAAATCAAATCTTGGACCACCAGACTTTCGAAGGAATTTCTTTACGAGATCTTTGTTATGGTTATGGGGAAGAAACTAGTTTAGCTAGTATTGTGGTAGAAGAACTGAAAAAGCAAGGGAAAACCATCACGGCTGCAGAGAGTTTGACGGCAGGTCTTTTCCAAGCTACTGTAGCTGATTTTTCGGGTGCTTCAAGTATATTTAAGGGTGGTTTCGTGACCTATAGCTTGGAGGAAAAATCAAAGATGTTGGATATTCCTGTCAAGGATTTGGAAGAGCACGGTGTGGTGTCAGCATTTATAGCTCAGAAGATGGCGGAGCAAGCACGGTTCAAGACACAGTCTGACTACGGAGTGAGCTTGACAGGTGTTGCTGGACCAGATAGTTTAGAAGGTCATCCAGCTGGAACAGTCTTTATTGGTTTAGCCTATAAAAAAGGAACCGAGGTTATTAAGGCTAATATTGCAGGAAGAAGTCGAGCAGATGTACGGCACATTGCGGTTATGCATGCCTTTAACCTAGTTCGCAAGGCTTTATTAAGTGACTAACTTTTGATATAATAGTAGATAGGTCTGAGGACCATTAGAATGTAGGAGAATAGAATGGCGAAAAAACCAAAAAAATTAGATGAAATTTCAAAAAAATTCGGGGCAGAACGTGAAAAAGCCTTGAATGATGCTCTTAAATTGATTGAGAAAGACTTTGGTAAAGGTTCAATCATGCGTTTGGGTGAACGTGCAGAGCAAAAAGTGCAAGTGATGAGCTCAGGTTCCTTGGCTCTTGATATTGCCCTTGGTTCAGGTGGTTATCCTAAGGGACGTATCATTGAAATCTATGGGCCAGAGTCATCTGGTAAGACAACGGTTGCCCTTCATGCAGTTGCGCAAGCGCAAAAAGAAGGTGGGATTGCAGCCTTTATCGATGCGGAGCATGCCCTTGATCCAGCTTATGCTGCGGCTCTTGGGGTCAATATTGACGAATTGCTCTTGTCACAACCAGACTCAGGAGAGCAAGGTCTTGAGATTGCAGGAAAATTGATTGACTCAGGAGCCGTGGATCTTGTCGTAGTCGACTCAGTTGCTGCCCTTGTACCTCGTGCGGAAATTGATGGAGATATCGGAGATAGCCACGTTGGTTTGCAGGCTCGTATGATGAGCCAGGCTATGCGTAAACTTGGTGCTTCTATCAATAAAACCAAAACAATTGCCATCTTTATCAACCAATTACGTGAAAAAGTTGGGGTCATGTTTGGAAATCCAGAAACAACTCCTGGTGGACGTGCTCTGAAATTCTACGCATCAGTCCGTTTGGATGTTCGTGGAAGCACACAAATCAAAGGAACTGGTGATCAAAAAGACACCAATGTCGGTAAAGAAACTAAGATCAAGGTCGTGAAAAACAAGGTGGCTCCACCATTTAAGGAAGCCTTCGTTGAAATCATGTACGGAGAAGGTATTTCTAAGACTGGTGAACTCTTGAAGATCGCAAGCGATTTGGATATCATCAAAAAAGCAGGAGCTTGGTACTCTTACAAGGATGAGAAAATCGGGCAAGGTTCTGAAAATGCTAAGAAATACTTGGCAGATAACCCAGAAGTCTTTGATGAGATTGACCATCAAGTCCGTGTTCAATTTGGTTTGATTGATGGAGAAGAAGCTTCTGTAGAAGGTGTTGAAACTAAAAAAGATGAAGCAGTTCAAGCAGATTCTGTGAATGAAGAAGTTACACTTGACCTAGGCGATGAGCTTGAAATCGAAATTGAAGAATAAGCTGTCAAAGTAGTGGAGAAATCCACTGCTTTTTCGATTCTTTGTTCAATATTTCAGATTGCCTATAGTTTGCTGTTTCTTGTCGCTCCTCTAGAAAGCTGATATAATAGCCTTATGAATAAAAAACGAACAGTGGACCTGATTCATGGTCCTATTCTTCCCTCGCTCTTAAGCTTCGCCTTCCCAATCTTGCTATCTAATATTTTTCAACAGCTCTATAATACTGCTGATGTCTTAATTGTTGGGCGTTTTCTTGGTCAAGAATCCTTGGCTGCAGTAGGAGCGACGACAGCGATTTTTGACCTGATTGTAGGTTTTACTCTTGGTGTTGGCAATGGCATGGGGATTGTCATTGCCCGCTATTATGGAGCTCGAAATTTTACTAAAATCAAGGAGGCAGTAGCAGCCACCTGGATTTTAGGTGCACTTTTGAGTATTGTAGTTATGTTGCTGGGCTTTCTTGGCTTGTATCCTCTCTTGCAATACTTAGATACTCCCGCAGAAATCCTTCCTCAATCTTATCAATATATATCTATGATTGTAACCTGTGTCGGTGTTAGCTTCGCTTATAATCTCTTTGCAGGTTTGTTGCGGTCTATTGGAGACAGTCTAGCCGCCCTTGGATTTTTGATTTTTTCTGCCTTGGTCAATGTGGTTTTGGATTTGTATTTCATTACGCAATTGCATCTTGGAGTTCAATCCGCGGGACTTGCTACCATCATTTCGCAGGGCTTATCAGCGGTTCTTTGCTTTTACTATATCCGCAAGAGCGTTCCAGAACTGCTCCCGCAACTCAAGCATTTCAAATGGGATAAGGCCTTGTACGCGGATCTCTTGGAGCAAGGTTTAGCTATGGGCTTGATGAGTTCAATTGTGTCCATCGGCAGTGTGATTTTACAGTCTTCTGTTAATACCTTTGGTGCAGTGATTATTAGTGCCCAGACGGCGGCTCGACGCATTATGGCCTTCGCCCTTCTTCCTATGACCGCTATTTCCACTTCGATGACGACCTTTGCTTCTCAGAATTTAGGTGCTAAGCGCCCAGACCGCATTGTTCAAGGTCTTCGAATCGGCAGTCGTTTAAGTATATCCTGGGCAGTTTTTGTTTGTATCTTCCTCTTTTTTGCCAGTCCAGCATTGGTTTCCTTCTTGGCTAGTTCGACAGATGATTACTTGATAGAAAATGGAAGTCTCTATCTGCAAATCAGTTCAGCCTTTTATCCTATTTTGAGTCTCTTATTGATTTATCGCAATTGTTTGCAGGGTTTGGGGCAAAAGATCCTTCCTCTAGTTTCTAGCTTTATAGAACTAATCGGGAAAATCGCTTTTGTGGTTTTGATTATTCCTTGGGCAGGCTATAAGGGAGTTATTCTTTGCGAACCCCTTATCTGGGTTGCTATGACCATTCAACTGTATTTCTCACTGTTTCGTCACCCCTTGATAAAAGAAGGCAAGGCAATCTTGGTAACCAAAGTGCAATCCTAGTTGGATTTACTGAATAAAATCCATTTCCTCTAGTGAAAATCGAAAAAACTTGTGTTATAATAAGAAAGATTAAAATGTGAAAAAAGGAGATTCCTAATGGGACGTAAATGGGCCAATATCGTAGCCAAGAAAACGGCTAAAGATGGAGCTAACTCTAAAGTATATGCAAAATTTGGTGTAGAAATCTATGTAGCAGCTAAAAAAGGTGATCCAGATCCAGAATCAAACTCAGCCTTGAAATTCGTTATCGACCGTGCTAAACAAGCGCAAGTGCCAAAACACGTTATTGATAAAGCGATTGATAAAGCAAAAGGGAACACAGACGAAACCTTTACAGAAGGACGTTACGAAGGTTTTGGACCAAATGGTTCTATGCTGATTGTTGATACTTTGACTTCAAATGTTAACCGTACAGCGGCCAATGTCCGTGCAGCTTTTGGTAAAAATGGCGGAAACATGGGTGCTTCAGGTTCGGTTTCATACCTCTTTGACAACAAGGGAGTTATCGTATTTGCAGGTGAAGATGCCGATGCAGTCTTTGAACAATTGCTAGAAGCAGATGTGGATGTGGATGATGTAGAAGCAGAAGAAGGTACAATCACAGTTTACACAGCTCCAACTGACCTTCATAAGGCTATTGTTGCCCTTCGTGAGTCAGGTATCGAAGAATTCCAAGTGACTGAATTGGAAATGATTCCTCAGTCAGAAGTGGAATTGTCAGGTGATGACCTTGAAACCTTTGAAAAACTTTACAGCGTTCTTGAAGACGACGAAGACGTACAAAAGATTTATACGAACGTAGACGGGTTCTAATTTAACCTAGAGAACAGGATCCTAAGTGATAAGCTCACTTGGGATTTTTTTTAATCAAGAAAATAGTTCTCTAGGAAACTTTTTCTTGACATCTCTTTTCAAAGTGATAAAATAGTTCTCATGAAAACTTATTTAGTTCCTAGGAGAACTAAATACAAGGGTTAGAAAGGAGCAATTATGGATAAACCGATGTTGGTCTTTAAGCGTTTTAGTCATCAGATTCATCTGATGGTACAAAGGGAAGCCAAACGTTGTGGTATTGAATTTATGGGTGGACCGCAAGGTCAGGTTGTACGTTTTTTGGATATCCGTGAGGAAAACCAAGACTTGGTCTTGATTAAAGATATTGAGAAGGAACTCAATATTAGCAAGTCTGTTGCTAGTAACTTGGTCAAGCGTATGGTGCAAAATGGTCTGGTAGAATTGGAGGCGAGTTCTAGCGATAAGCGGGCTAAGTTTGTTCGTCTGACGGAAAAATCGCGTTCTCAAATGCAAGAATTTAAGGCCTTTTTTAAACGCATAGACAAGCAGTTGTTGGCAGACGTAGATGAAGGCGAATTACTGATTTTTGAGAAAGTCCTCATTCAATTACAGGAAAATATCAAGAGAATAGGAGGAGATAATGAAGAAATTAGCAAAACGAATTAGTAGAAAAGAATGGGGGATGATTTTACTAGCCATTCTCTTTACCTGCTTTTCGGTCTATCTGGAGTTGGAAGTGCCGACCTATATCTCTAAAATCACGGATTTACTGGGAACTCAGGCTACCAACTTGGATGAGTTATGGCAGCCGGCAAGCATGATGGTGGGAATGTCCTTTCTAGCCTTCTTATCCGCAGTTGCAGTTGGATTTTTTGCGTCCAGAGTGGCCGCTTCTTATACTAGTAGGCTGAGAAGTGATATTTTTAACCGAGTTTTGGATTACTCGCAGACAGAGATTAAGAAATTCTCTATTCCCAGTCTCCTAACTCGTACCACCAATGACATTACTCAGGTTCAGATGTTGATTACCATGGGCTTGCAAGTGGTTACGCGTGGTCCGATTATGGCTATCTGGGCTATCGGGAAGATTTTAGGTCATTCGGAATACTGGCTCTGGGCCGTACTTGTGGCAGTGATTGTCAACGTTTTGATGACGACAGTTTTGATGACGCTAGCCTTTCCAAAACAGTCCTTGATTCAAAGTCTGACTGATAAACTGAACAGTATTACTCGTGAAAGTTTAACAGGTATTCGTGTTGTCCGTGCCTACAATGCAGAGGATTACCAAAATGAAAAATTTGCTACAGCAAATGATGAATTGACACGCTTGAATTTGTTTGTCAATCGTCTCATGGCTATTTTAAATCCCATCATGATGGGGATTTCAAGTGGTTTAAGTGTGGCGATTTACTGGATTGGGGCTTATGTAATCAACGATGCTGCTGCGACAGCGCGTCTGCCTCTCTTTAGTGACATGGTTGTTTTCATGTCTTATGCCATGCAGGTTGTCATGGGCTTCCTTCTCATGGGGGCGCTCTTCATCGTTCTTCCCCGAACCATGGTCTCTGCTAAGCGGATTAATCAGGTTTTAGATTTGCATTCCTCTATCCAAAATCCTGCTCAAGTGCAGCAGGCTTATGAAAACCTCAAAGGCCAGGTCGAATTTAAGGATGTAACCTTCCGCTATGCGGCAAATTCGGAAGCGGTTATTGATCATGTTAGCTTTAAAGCAGAAGCAGGTCAAACAGTGGCCTTTATTGGGTCAACAGGTTCTGGTAAATCAACTCTGGTCAATCTGATTCCACGTTTCTACGACGTGTCAGCAGGAGAAATTCTGGTAGATGGTGTCAATGTTCAAGACTATGACTTGAAAGATTTGCGCAACAAGGTTGGTTATATTCCTCAGAAAGCGGTTCTCTTTTCAGGTGATGTCAAGGGTAATCTAGACTTTGGACACAGTCAAGAAACACCACTTAGTGAGCAGGCTATGTGGCAGGCTCTAGAATTGGCCCAGTCTAAGAACTTTATAGAAGACAAGGAAGCGGGATTGGCGTCAGAAGTGGCCCAAGGAGGAACCAACTTCTCAGGTGGCCAAAGACAGCGTCTGGCAATTGCGCGTGCCTTGGCTCGGAAGCCAGAAATCCTCATCTTTGATGACTCCTTCTCAGCCTTGGATTACAAGACAGATCGTGTCCTACGCCAAGAGCTAGCAGAGAAAACCAAGTCTATGACCAAGCTCATTGTCGCACAGCGTATTTCAACGATTATGGATGCAGATTTGATTTTGGTCTTGGATCAAGGTAAAGTCGTGGGGCAAGGCACTCACAAGGAACTTCTAGCTAATAACGAAGTTTACCAAGAAATTGCCTATTCACAACTATCGAAGGAGGAATTGGAACATGGAAAATAAAAAAGTGTCGCTCTGGAAACAGAGTAAACCCTATCTTGCAGGTCTCCAGTTTGCCCTTCTGATTGCCTTTCTAGCAACAATCTTATCCAATATCATTACTGTATATGGTCCAACTCGTATCAAGGAAATGACCAATATTATTGCAAGTGGTCTAGAAACTAGTGTGGATGTCGCTGCGGTTGCAGCTATTGGTGGTTTTTTGGCCGTTATCTATGTGATTGGACTTCTATCAAATTATTTGCAGGCCTTTCTGTTTACAACAGCCATCCAACGTTTTTCAGAGCGTTTGAGAAGAGCGATTGCAGAGAAAATCAATCGTCTTCCATTAGGGTATTTTGATGGACATTCTCAAGGAGATACCTTGTCTCGTGTGACCAATGATGTTGATACTGCAGCCCAGTCTCTCAATCAAAGTCTGGGAACAGTTCTTTCATCCACTTTACTGGTCGTGGCAGTCTTGGTGACCATGTTTGGGATGAACTGGATTTTAGCCTTGGTGACGGTTGTTTCAACTCTTATCGGTTTTGCTTTCGTGTCCGTCTTTATGGGCAAATCGCAAGGCTTCTTTAAGAGTCAGCAACAGGATTTGGCAGCTGTCAATGGCTATGTGGAGGAAATGTACTCTGGTCATAATGTGGTGACCAGTTACAATGCTATCGAGAGCACCAAAGAAGAATTTGCGACCTTAAACCATCGTCTGTATGACAGTATCTGGAAATCTCAGTTTATTTCAGGAATTATGATGCCGATTATGATGTTTATTGGGAACTTTAGCTATGCCTTAGTGATTATTGTCGGTGCAGCCTTGGCCTTGAATGGGCAGATTAGTATTGGGATTATCGTTGCTTTTATGGCCTACGTTCGTATCTTTTCTCAGCCCCTTTCGCAAATCGCTCAAGGGATTACCAGTTTGCAGCAGGCTAGCGCAGCTATGGGACGTGTCTTCGAATTCTTAGGTGAAGAGGAAATGGAAGATGAATCCCATAAAGAAAGACAATTGAGCGACATGAAAGGTCAAGTGGTCTTTGATCGAGTTTCCTTTGGCTATACACCAGAGCGAACCATTATCCATGACTTTTCTGCGACTGCTCATGCAGGTCAAAAGGTTGCCATTGTCGGTCCGACCGGAGCTGGTAAGACAACCATTGTCAATCTTTTGATGAAGTTCTATGAGATTGATAAGGGAAGTATCTGTATCGATGGTGTGGATACCAAAGAGATGAAACGTTCGGAAGTACACGATGCCTTTTCAATGGTCTTGCAGGATACTTGGCTCTTTGAAGGAACCATTCGCGACAATCTTATCTATAACCAAGAGGGTATTAGTGATGAGCGCGTGATTGAAGCCAGCAAGGCTGTAGGGATTCACCACTTTATCATGACTTTACCAGATGGTTACGATACCGTCTTGGACGACACAGTGACCTTGTCTGTCGGGCAAAAACAACTCTTGACCATTGCTCGTGCTTTGCTGAAAGATGCGCCGCTCCTAATTCTAGATGAGGCGACCTCTTCGGTTGATACCCGTACAGAGGAGTTGATCCAGAAAGCTATGGACCAATTGATGGAGGGAAGAACTTCCTTTGTCATAGCCCACCGCTTGTCTACTATCCGAAATGCTGATCTGATTCTTGTCATGAAAGATGGCAATATCATCGAGCAAGGCAATCATGATGAGCTGATGGCACAAGGAGGATTCTACGCTGACCTTTATAACAGTCAATTTACAGAAGATGAAGCAGAAGAATAAACCCAAAGAAGGCTTGACGGCCTTCTTTTTCTGCACTATACTAGAAGAAAAGTGCTTCCCTGTAAGCAAAATTTGAGTAAGTGATGAGAAAATATATGAAAAATTATCAAGAATGGTATGACCACATTGCTGTTAACATTGAAAATAAGCCCTTTCTTCTGAGATTGTTAAGAACTTTCAATCGCTTCATGACAGTAGTTATGCCTATAGTTTATTTAACCTTGTTAGCTGCCACCTATTTCCAAGAAGGACTTGGGAAACAGGTCTGTATCTACTTGTTTGTCCCTGCGTCAGGTTTTATGATTTTGTCCCTTCTCCGTAAGAAAATCAATGCCCCTAGGCCTTATGAGGAATGGGATATTAAACCCTTGCTTGACAGAGATAGACCTGGTCAGTCTATGCCCAGTCGTCATGTCTTTTCAGCAACCATTATCTCCATGACTTGCTTACATGCTAGTTTATCTGTAGGGGTTATCTTGTTGGTCTTGTCAGCCCTCCTCGGTCTAGTGAGAGTCTTAGGTGGAGTGCATTTTCCCAAGGATGTAGTGGTTGGTTATGCTTGCGGACTTGTGTGGGGTGTGATTTTCTTTTTATTTTGACCTGTAAGTTAAGGTGGTCCTAGAACCACTTACGGGGCTAAAGTAACCACTTGCTTTTTTGCTCTTGTTTTCTTATTTTAGCTTTGATATAGTAGAGTCAGAAAGGAGATGGAATGAAGTTACGAATCGAAATTGACAGCAATTTAGAAGAAACTGAAATTATCATCAAGGCGGCGACCTTGACAGATGAGATTGCGGATTTGCAGCGGCTCTTGCAAGAGTCCAAGTCTCCTAGGTTGATTTTTTACAAGGGGACGGGTGAATATTATCTGGACTTGTCGGAAATTCTCTTCTTTGAGACAGAAGGGAACAAGATTTATGCCCATACCCAGAAAGATGCCTACGAGGTTCGGCTTAAACTCTATGAGTTAGAAGCTATCCTTCCTCGCTATTTCAGTCGGGTATCCAAGTCAACTATTGCTAATATTCGGCAAGTCTATTCGGTGGACAAGTCCTTTTCAGGAACGGGCACCATTTCCTTTTATCAGACCCACAAGGAGGTTCATGTCTCACGACATTACCAATCCCTCCTAAAAGAAAATCTAAGAAACATGAGGTAAGAAGATGAAAAAGAAAGCATTTGGTATTGTGTTGCTAGTATTGGCGGCTTTAATATTATTACAAGGAAATTTTGGAATCCCTTCTCTGGGAGGGCACATTTGGCCTTTGATTGGTATTGGATTTTTTGCCTACCAATCAGTTGAGGCTTTGCTTCGTCGTCACCTGACATCAGCAGTTTTTACAGCTCTAGTAGCCTTAATGATTGCAAATCATTTTTATAACATTTTGCCTATCCCAAATCAGTCTCTATTTTGGGCTAGTATCTTAGCAGTGCTAGGTGTTGGCTATCTCACTCACTCAAGTAAGTTTTGGAACGGGAAAAAATGGTGGTATGATGGGGAAAAGACCATTCTAACAGATAAGGAAGTTGCTTTTGGAAGTGGGACTTTCTATAAACAAGATCAAGATCTTGTAGAAGACCAAGTAGAAGTTGCTTTTGGAAATGCAAAAATCTACTATGACAATGCAGAGATGTTAGGTGATTTTGCAACTTTAAATATCGAAGTGGCTTTCGGAAATGCAACCGTCTATGTTCCACAACACTGGCGTGTCGATTTGAAAGTAGAAACATCCTTTGGTGCAGCCAAGGCAGACGCTCCTGTAGCGCCAACAAGCAAAACCTTGATTATTCGCGGGGAAGTGGCTTTTGGTAAACTTGGTGTTGTCTACGTCAAATAAAAAAATCTTCCAATTCCCTTGCAAAAATGAAGAAAGTGTGATAACATAGTACGGTATGTGGTGCTAGCACATCCGCTATATTAGATCTAATAGGAGGAAAACACAATGGCTAAAGTATGTTACTTTACAGGTCGTAAGACTGTATCAGGAAACAACCGTTCACACGCGATGAACCAAACAAAACGTGCCGTAAAACCAAACCTTCAAAAAGTTACTGTTCTTATCGATGGTAAACCTAAAAAAGTTTGGGCTTCAGCTCGTGCTTTGAAATCAGGTAAAGTTGAACGCGTTTAATAATAAAAGTAAGGAGACCTTAGGGTCTTTTTTCTTTTACTGTAGATATAAAATCATTTGAAAAACGGAGTAAATATCCGCTGATACAGTATTCTGCTTTTACACTTGGGCTGAAATATGATAAAATAGAGTATCAACTAGTTGAGGTAAAAAGGATGACTGTAAAAATTAATACAAAAGATGGTCAAATCGAACTAACAGATGAAGTGATTGCAACCGTCGTAGGTGGAGCAGCAACTGAGATTTTTGGTGTGGTCGGTATGGCTAGTAAAAATGCCCTCAAAGATAATTTCCAAGCCCTTCTAGGTAAGGAAAATTATTCCAAAGGTGTCGTCGTAAAGGCGGCCGAAGATGGCAGTATTGCAGTTGATGTATATACCGTGTTGAGCTACGGAACAAAGATTAGCGAAGTGTCAAAAAACATTCAAGAGCGTGTTCGTTTTAGCTTGGAAAACCAGCTTGGAATTACTGCTCAGACTGTAAATGTCTACATTCAAAATATCAAAGTTGTAGGAGAATAACCGTGTCAAAAATTACTACTAGCTTATTTCAAGAAATGGTGCAGGCTGCATCAACTCGCTTGAATAAGCAAGCTGAATATGTCAATTCATTAAACGTCTTTCCAGTTCCAGATGGAGATACTGGAACAAACATGGGAATGACCATTGAAAATGGAGCTAAAGAAGTTGCAGACAAGCCAGCTTCTACAGTTGGAGAGGTAGCGAGCATTCTTGCCAAAGGTCTTTTGATGGGTGCGCGTGGAAACTCAGGTGTTATTACGTCTCAGCTTTTCCGTGGATTTTCACAAGCCATCAAGGATAAAGACGAGTTAACAGGTCAAGACTTGGCCCTTGCATTCCAATCAGGTGTAGAAGTTGCCTATAAGGCAGTGATGAAACCAGTCGAAGGAACGATTTTGACAGTTTCTCGTGGAGCTGCTATCGGTGCTAAGAAAAAAGCTGAGCAAACAGATGACGCTGTTGAAGTCATGCGCGCAGCCTTGGAAGGTGCTAAAACAGCTCTAGCTAAAACACCAGACATGCTTCCAGTATTGAAAGAAGTTGGCGTTGTGGATTCAGGTGGTCAAGGACTGGTCTTCATCTATGAAGGTTTCCTTTCAGCCCTTACTGGTGAATATATTGCATCTGAGGACTTTGTAGCGACTCCGGCCAACATGAGTGAAATGATCAATGCTGAACATCATAAGTCTGTAGCTGGTCACGTAGCGACTGAGGACATCACCTTTGGTTACTGTACTGAAATCATGGTAGCTCTTAAGCAAGGTCCAACCTATGCCAAAGATTTTGACTACGACGAATTCCGTAACTACTTGAATGAACTCGGGGATTCTCTCCTTGTTGTCAATGATGATGAAATTGTCAAAGTCCATGTCCATACAGAAGATCCAGGACTTGTTATGCAAGAAGGTCTCAAATATGGTAGCTTGGTCAAGGTAAAAGTTGACAATATGCGTAACCAACACGAAGCACAGGTTGAGAAAGAAGCTGCTCAAGTTAGCAAACCAGCTGAAGAAAAAGAGTATGCTTTGATTGCTGTAGTGGCTGGTAAAGGTCTAGCAGATATCTTCCGTTCTCAAGGTGTGGATTATGTTATCGAGGGCGGTCAAACTATGAACCCTTCAACAGAAGACTTTATCAAGGCTGTTGAACAGGTCAACGCTCGTAACATTATCTTCCTGCCAAACAACAAAAATATCTTTATGGCGGCTCAATCTGCAGCAGAAGTTTTGGAGCAACCAGCAGTAGTGGTGGAAGCTCGTACTCTTCCTCAAGGTTTGACAAGTCTTCTTGCCTTTGATCCAAGCAAATCCATCGAAGAAAACCAAGAGCGTATGACTGCTGCTCTTAGCGATGTTGTTAGTGGAAGCGTCACAACAGCTGTGCGTGATACAACGATTGATGGCTTAGAAATCCATGAAAATGATAATCTTGGTATGGTTGATGGGAAAATTCTCGTGTCAAACCCTGACATGCACCAAACCTTAACTGAAACCTTGAAACATATGTTGGATGAAGATAGTGAAATCGTAACCTTCTATGTCGGTGAAGACGGAAGCGAAGAACTTGCCAATGAAATTGCCCAAGAAATCGCAGAAGAATTCGAAGACGTTGAAGTTGAGATTCACCAAGGGCAACAACCTGTTTACCCATACCTATTTAGTGTGGAATAAAAATTTAATAGATTAAAAAGAAAGTTGATTTTACAACTTTCTTTTTTTATGACATTTGTCATATTTCCTCATGACAGAAGCTTCTAGTGATTCTACCTTCAAAGAATTATACTAGATGTATTAAATGGAGGAAGAAAAAAATGAAACATAAAGTAATTGTCGCAATGAGTTTAGTAGCAGCAGGAGTCATGACTTATCTCATGTTCTCAGGATTGGACGAAGACTTCTATCATTTTCCTTGGGAACTATTTGCAGGATTTGGCATGATGTCTTGGTTGATCCGAGAAGGCTTGAAATTGGTCTCAGATGTGAAAAAGGAGTTTGAAAAATGAAAAAAGCGTTTCTCTATCTTTTTATTGGACTATCACTAGTGGTATGGTTGGTAGAAATGTTTACAGGTTGGTTTGATCAAGCCTTCCTTCACCAATTCATCCGTGGTGCCTGGGGATTAGGATTTATGATTTTTATCGCCTTTCCGATGGGAAAGAAGTGGCTGAAAGGAGAATATCATGAACATAATTAAGGTAGAAAGCTTAAATAAAAATATCAAGGGTAAAGCTATTTTGAAGGATATTTCCTTTGAGGTAGCTGAAGGTGAATGCGTCTCCTTGATTGGACCCAATGGTGCTGGGAAGACCACACTCTTGGACTGTCTGCTTGGAGATAAACTGGTCACCAGCGGTCAAGTATCCATCCAAGGCTTGTCAGTGACGAGTTCTCAGTTAGACTACACAAGATCCTATCTCCCTCAAGAAAATGTCATCGTTCAGAAATTAAAGGTCAAAGAGTTGATTGCTTTCTTTCAACGTATCTATCCAAATCCCTTGAGCGAGCAGGAAATTGATCAACTATTGCAGTTTGACCAGCAACAAAAAGAACAATTTGCAGAAAAATTGTCAGGTGGGCAGAAGCGTCTTTTCTCTTTTATCTTGACCTTAATTGGGCGACCAAAGCTTGTCTTTTTAGATGAGCCTACATCGGCTATGGATACATCAACTCGTCAACGTTTTTGGGAGATTGTCGATCAGTTAAAGAAAAATGGTGTGACCATTGTCTATTCTTCTCACTATATCGAAGAGGTGGAGCATACGGCTGATCGAATCTTGGTGCTACACAAGGGTGAATTGATTCGTGATACAACGCCTCTAGCTATGCGTAGTGAGGAGATTGAAAAGCACTTTATCCTTCCTCTAGCATATAAGGAAGTTGTCGAACAGTCAAACTTGGTTGAAAACTGGTCACAAAAACAGGATGCTCTACAAGTAGTCACACGCGAAGCAGATGCTTTCTGGGAACTATTAGTCCGAGCAGGATGTAGGATACAAGAAATCGAAGTCAATAATCGTAGTTTGCTAGATACAATCTTTGAAGAAACACAAAAGGGAGATGACTAAGATGAAACGATGGATCGCACTAAACAAGATAGAATTTCTATTGACCAAACGACAATTAGTCTATTATCTATTATCCGTAGGTATGCCGACAGCCTTCTATTTATTCTTTTCAGGCATGTACCAGGACACACCAGGTGGACCCGCGAATTTTATGCGTGATTACCTTATCTCTATGACTGCCTTTTCCATGATGTCGACAGCTATCTTCTCATTCCCAGCTGTTTTACATACAGATAAAATCAACAACTGGCAGAAAACATTGCGCCATACTCCGGTAAATATGGTAGAATATTATCTATCAAAGATAACAAGTATGATGGTTGATTATCTGGTCTCAATCCTGGTTGTTTTCTCAGTTGGGCACTTGGTCAGAGGTGTGGATATGCCTTTAGGAAGCTGGATTGGGGCTGCGCTCTTGCTGATTTTGGGAAGTATTGCTTTTGTAGCGCTTGGATTGACCTTGACACTCTTGCCTTCTAGTCAGCTGATGTCTGTCGTGGGCAATCTTCTCTATCTAGGCTTGGCTGTTTTAGGCGGACTCTGGATGCCCATCTCTTTATTTCCAGACTGGATGCAAGCAATCGGGGAGTGTCTACCAACTTATCAGTTGATGGAGTTGCTCAAGACCTTCTTAAACGAGGGTGGCATCAATTTATCAGCCACAGTTTATCTACTTGTTTTTTCAGCAGTTTTGTTTGGTTTGACCATTTACCTTCAAGGTCATAAGGAGAATTCTTAATGCTTGAAAGACTGAAAAGCATACACTATATGTTTTGGGCCAGTTTAATTTTTATGATTTTCCCCATCCTACCTGTAGTGACTGGGTGGCTTTCTGTCTGGCATTTATTGATTGATATTCTATTTGTAGTGGCATATTTGGGTGTTTTAACAACTAAGATCCAGCGCCTATCTTGGCTATATTGGGGTCTCATGCTGACTTATGTAGTTGGGAATACTGCCTTTGTTGCTGTTAATTATATCTGGTTCTTCTTTTTCCTTTCTAACCTCTTAAGTTATCATTTTGGTGTACGTAGTTTAAAGTCTTTACATGTCTGGACTTTTCTTCTTGCTCAAGTCCTTGTTGTGGGCCAACTGTTGATTTTTCAGAGAATCGAAGTTGAGTTTCTACTCTATCTACTTGTAATTCTTGCTTTTGTCGATTTAATGACTTTTGGCTTGGTTCGGATTCGTATTGTTGAGGATTTGAAAGAAGGTCAGGCTAAGCAAAATGCCCAGATAAATCTATTGCTTGCTGAAAATGAACGCAGTCGTATCGGTCAGGATTTGCATGATAGCTTGGGACACACCTTTGCCATGCTCAGTGTCAAGACAGATTTAGCCTTGCAGTTGTTTCAGATGGAGGCTTATCCACAGGTGGAGAAGGAATTAAAAGAAATCCACCAGATCAGCAAGGATTCCATGAATGAAGTGCGAACCATTGTGGAAAATCTTAAGTCTAGAACTTTGACATCCGAACTAGAGACTGTGAAAAAGATGTTAGAAATTGCTGGAATTGAGGTGGAAATAGCTAATCAACTAGATACAGCTAGCTTAACTCAGGAATTGGAGTCAACGGCTTCCATGATTTTGCTTGAATTAGTGACCAATATCATCAAACATGCTAAAGCGTCTAAAGTCTACTTGAAATTAGAACGGACAGAGAAAGAACTCATTCTAACAGTGAGAGATGATGGCTGTGGCTTTACTTTTATAAAGGGGGATGACCTCCATACAGTTCGAGATCGTGTTCTTCCATTTTCGGGAGAAGTAAAGGTAATTAGTTGGAAACAACCGACAGAAGTTCAGGTTCGACTACCTTATAAGGAGAGAAATTAAGATGAAACTACTTGTTGCAGAAGATCAAAGTATGTTGCGAGATGCCATGTGCCAGTTGCTCACGCTTCAACCGGATGTGGAGTCTGTCCTTCAAGTTAAGAATGGGCAAGAAGCAATCCAACTATTAGAAAAGGAGCTTGTAGATATCGCCATCCTTGACGTAGAAATGCCTGTTAAGACAGGTCTTGAAGTCTTGGAGTGGATACGAGCAGAAAAGCTTGAAACAAAGGTAGTTGTAGTGACGACCTTCAAGCGCCCTGGGTATTTTGAACGTGCGGTTAAGGCTGGAGTAGATGCTTATGTATTAAAAGAAAGAAACATTGCAGATCTCATGCAAACCTTGCACACCGTCCTCGAAGGACGTAAGGAGTATTCGCCTGAATTGATGGAAGTGGTGATGACGCATCCCAATCCATTAACAGAGCAAGAAATCGCAGTTTTAAAGGGAATCGCTCAGGGCTTCTCTAACCAAGAAATCGCAGATCAACTTTATTTATCAAACGGAACCGTCCGAAACTATGTCACCAATATTCTTTCGAAACTAGATGCAGGTAATCGAACAGAGGCAGCTAATATTGCGAAAGAATCTGGTTGGTTGTGATGATATAATATTTTTTTGAACATTATGTGTTAAAATTGATGGAATTGAATGGAACAATACTAACTTTAGGAGGGTGGGATTCCTCCTTTTTCTTTTTTGGGGAGCACTACAAAAGAGCTAAAATTAAGAATAAAAAAGAAAAATATCTTGACAACCAATGGAAAATTTTGTTACAATAATAGACGGTACTTTTTACTTTTGGTCTCTCAAGAGTGTACAGGGACGTGCTGACAAATGTTGCAAAAGTACACACAGATGATAGCTGTCACCAAGTGTATCATCACCAAAAATAAAAAAACACAGGAGAATGTAGATGCCTACAATTAACCAATTGGTTCGCAAACCGCGTAAATCAAAAGTAGAAAAATCTAAATCACCAGCTTTGAACGTTGGTTACAACAGTCATAAAAAAGTTCAAACAAACGTTTCTTCACCACAAAAACGTGGTGTTGCAACTCGTGTTGGAACAATGACACCTAAAAAACCTAACTCAGCCCTTCGTAAATTCGCTCGTGTACGTTTGAGCAACCTTATCGAAGTTACTGCCTATATCCCAGGTATCGGACACAACTTGCAAGAGCACAGCGTGGTGCTTCTTCGTGGTGGACGTGTAAAAGACCTTCCAGGGGTACGTTACCATATCGTCCGTGGTGCACTTGATACTGCAGGTGTTAACGATCGTAAACAAGGCCGTTCTAAATACGGTACTAAACGTCCAAAAGCATAAGGAAAGGGGATAAAGAGAAATGAGTCGTAAAAATAGAGCTCCAAAACGTGACGTATTGCCAGATCCGCTTTACAATTCACAACTAGTTACTCGTCTTATCAACCGCGTTATGCTTGATGGTAAACGTGGTACAGCTGCTTCAATCGTTTACGGTGCCTTTGAGCAAATCAAAGAAGCTACTGGAAACGATGCACTTGAAGTATTTGAAACAGCTATGGAAAACATCATGCCTGTACTTGAAGTACGTGCACGTCGTGTTGGTGGTTCTAACTACCAAGTCCCAGTTGAAGTTCGTCCAGAACGTCGTACAACACTTGGACTTCGTTGGTTGGTAACAATCGCTCGTCTTCGTGGTGAACACACAATGCAAGACCGTCTTGCAAAAGAAATCTTGGATGCTGCTAACAACACTGGTGCAGCTGTTAAGAAACGTGAAGACACTCACCGTATGGCTGAAGCTAACCGTGCATTCGCACACTTCCGTTGGTAATATAGGATGCGAAAGCGTTAAGAAAGTCCCAAAGAAAATAGGGAATCGAAGCAGGTTGCGATTGCAACCAATGAGATTCATCTTTTTCTCCAGACTTTTAGCTTGAGCTCAACTAGATCATGATGCTAGGAACGGTAAGGATGCAAGGTGAAAATAGGAAACTGACGCAGTATTCGATGAATACAAGGAAGTTTATCTTTTTCACACAGCATCCCGTTCCAGCTCAAATCGGCTAATTAACTTTAGCCCGAGTTCAATTCAATTTGTAAATCTACAAGTTGAAACCAACAATAGCATGAAAACATTGAGAACGGGTAGGTCCTGCCTATCCGTTTTTATTAAAATCGTGTTATAATAGAATAGAAATCAAAAATAAATAGGAGAAACAAACCTCATGGCACGCGAATTTTCACTTGAAAAAACTCGTAATATCGGTATCATGGCTCACGTCGATGCTGGTAAAACAACAACTACTGAGCGTATTCTTTACTACACTGGTAAAATCCACAAAATCGGTGAAACTCACGAAGGTGCGTCACAAATGGACTGGATGGAGCAAGAACAAGAACGTGGTATCACTATCACATCTGCTGCGACAACCGCTCAATGGAACAACCACCGCGTAAACATCATCGACACACCAGGACACGTGGACTTCACAATCGAAGTACAACGTTCTCTTCGTGTATTGGATGGTGCGGTTACCGTTCTTGACTCACAATCAGGTGTTGAGCCTCAAACTGAAACAGTTTGGCGTCAAGCAACTGAGTATGGAGTTCCACGTATCGTATTTGCCAACAAAATGGACAAAATCGGTGCTGACTTCCTTTACTCTGTAAGCACACTTCACGATCGTCTTCAAGCAAACGCACACCCAATCCAATTGCCAATCGGTTCTGAAGATGACTTCCGTGGTATCATCGACTTGATCAAGATGAAAGCTGAAATCTATACTAACGACCTTGGTACAGATATTCTTGAAGAAGACATCCCAGCTGAATACCTTGACCAAGCTCAAGAATACCGTGAAAAATTGATCGAAGCAGTTGCTGAAACTGACGAAGAATTGATGATGAAATACCTCGAAGGTGAAGAAATCACTAACGAAGAATTGAAAGCTGGTATCCGTAAAGCGACTATCAACGTTGAATTCTTCCCAGTATTGTGTGGTTCAGCCTTCAAGAATAAAGGTGTTCAATTGATGCTTGATGCGGTTATTGACTACCTTCCAAGCCCACTTGATATCCCAGCAATCAAAGGTATCAACCCAGATACAGACGCTGAAGAAACTCGCCCAGCATCTGACGAAGAGCCATTTGCAGCTCTTGCCTTCAAGATCATGACAGACCCATTCGTAGGTCGTTTGACATTCTTCCGTGTTTACTCAGGTGTTCTTCAATCAGGTTCATACGTATTGAACACTTCTAAAGGTAAACGTGAACGTATCGGACGTATCCTTCAAATGCACGCTAACAGCCGTCAAGAAATTGACACTGTTTACTCAGGTGATATCGCTGCTGCCGTTGGTTTGAAAGATACTACAACTGGTGACTCATTGACAGATGAAAAAGCTAAAATCATCCTTGAGTCAATCAACGTTCCAGAACCAGTTATCCAATTGATGGTTGAGCCTAAATCTAAAGCTGACCAAGACAAGATGGGTATCGCCCTTCAAAAATTGGCTGAAGAAGATCCAACATTCCGCGTTGAAACAAACGTTGAAACTGGTGAAACAGTTATCTCTGGTATGGGTGAGCTTCACCTTGACGTCCTTGTTGACCGTATGCGTCGTGAGTTCAAAGTTGAAGCAAATGTAGGTGCTCCTCAAGTATCTTACCGTGAAACATTCCGCGCTTCTACTCAAGCACGTGGATTCTTCAAACGTCAGTCTGGTGGTAAAGGTCAATTCGGTGATGTATGGATTGAATTTACTCCAAACGAAGAAGGTAAAGGATTCGAATTCGAAAACGCAATCGTCGGTGGTGTAGTTCCTCGTGAATTTATCCCAGCGGTTGAAAAAGGTTTGGTAGAATCTATGGCTAACGGTGTTCTTGCAGGTTACCCAATGGTTGACGTTAAAGCTAAGCTTTACGATGGTTCATACCACGATGTCGACTCATCTGAAACTGCCTTCAAGATTGCGGCTTCACTTGCTCTTAAAGAAGCTGCTAAATCAGCACAACCAGCTATCCTTGAGCCAATGATGCTTGTAACAATCACTGTTCCAGAAGAAAACCTTGGTGATGTTATGGGTCACGTAACTGCTCGTCGTGGACGTGTAGATGGTATGGAAGCACATGGTAACAGCCAAATCGTTCGTGCTTACGTTCCACTCGCTGAAATGTTCGGTTACGCAACAGTTCTTCGTTCTGCATCTCAAGGACGTGGTACATTCATGATGGTATTTGACCACTATGAAGATGTACCTAAGTCAGTACAAGAAGAAATCATTAAGAAAAACAAAGGTGAAGACTAATCAGTCCTCACTCTAAAGGAAGCCACTTAGTGGCTTCCTTTTTTGTATAGTTCCGATAAATTTTATAGATTCTGAAAACATGCACTCATAAAAATTTCATATAAAAATGAGTTAAAGTTATTTGCGGAAGAAATATATAATTATCAATAGAAATAAGTTGAAAAAAATATAAACTACCTTTTAAAAACTTATAAAAAAAGGAGAACATTCATAAATAAACGTTAAAATAGAAAATTCAGAAAATTTCTTCTTTTCTCTTGAAAAATTTTGAAAAAATGGTATGATAGTAACAAGTTATTTTTAAGAGAAGAGAAAGGGGAACAATGGAGAAAATCAGTTTAGAATCTCCTAAGACGGGGTCGGATCTAGTTTTGGAAACACTTCGTGATTTAGGAATTGATACCATCTTTGGTTATCCTGGTGGTGCGGTCTTGCCTTTTTATGATGCGATATATAATTTTAAAGGCATTCGCCATATTCTAGGACGCCATGAGCAAGGTTGTTTGCATGAAGCTGAAGGTTATGCCAAATCAACTGGAAAGTTGGGTGTTGCCGTCGTCACTAGCGGACCAGGAGCAACAAATGCCATTACAGGGATTGCGGATGCTATGAGCGACAGTGTTCCCCTTTTGGTCTTTACAGGTCAGGTGGCGCGAGCAGGGATTGGGAAGGATGCCTTTCAGGAGGCAGACATCGTGGGAATTACCATGCCAATCACTAAGTACAATTACCAAGTTCGTGAGACAGCTGATATTCCTCGTATCATTACAGAAGCTGTTCATATAGCAACTACAGGTCGACCAGGGCCAGTCGTAATTGACCTACCTAAAGACGTATCTGCTTTAGAAACGGACTTCATCTATTCACCAGAAGTTAATTTACCAAGCTATCAGCCGACTCTTGAGCCAAATGATATGCAAATCAAGAAAATCTTAAAGCAATTATCTAAGGCTAAAAAACCAGTCTTGCTAGCTGGTGGTGGAATTAGTTATGCTGAAGCAGCTGCAGAATTAAATGAATTTGCAGAACGCTATCAAATTCCAGTGGTAACCAGTCTTTTGGGACAAGGAACGATTGCAACGAGTCATCCACTCTTCCTTGGAATGGGAGGCATGCACGGGTCATTCGCAGCTAATATTGCCATGACGGAAGCGGACTTTATGATTAGTATTGGTTGCCGTTTCGATGACCGCTTGACGGGGAATCCTAAGACTTTCGCTAAGAATGCTAAGGTTGCTCACATTGATATTGACCCAGCTGAGATTGGTAAGATTATCAGTGCGGATATTCCTGTAGTTGGAGATGCTAAGAAAGCCTTGCAAATGTTACTAGCAGAACCGACAGTTCATAACAATACTGAGAAATGGATTGAGAAAGTTACTAAAGACAAGAACCGCGTTCGTTCTTATGATAAGAAAGAGCGTGTGGTTCAGCCGCAAGCTGTTATTGAACGCATCGGTGAGTTGACGAATGGTGATGCCATTGTGGTAACAGACGTTGGTCAACACCAAATGTGGACAGCCCAGTATTATCCCTACCAAAATGAACGTCAGTTAGTGACTTCAGGTGGTTTGGGAACGATGGGATTTGGAATTCCAGCAGCAATTGGAGCTAAAATTGCTAACCCAGATAAGGAAGTAGTCTTGTTTGTTGGGGATGGCGGTTTCCAAATGACTAACCAGGAATTGGCTATTTTGAACATTTATAAGGTGCCAATCAAGGTGGTCATGCTGAACAATCACTCACTTGGAATGGTTCGCCAGTGGCAGGAATCCTTCTATGAAGGTAGAACATCAGAGTCAGTCTTTGATACCCTTCCTGATTTCCAACTGATGGCACAAGCTTACGGTATTAAAAACTATAAGTTCGACAATCCCGAGACCTTGACTCAAGACCTTGAAGTCATCACTGAGGATGTTCCTATGCTAATCGAGGTAGATATTTCTCGTAAGGAACAGGTGTTACCAATGGTACCAGCTGGTAAGAGTAATCATGAGATGTTGGGGGTGAAGTTCCGTGCGTAGAATGTTAACAGCAAAACTACAAAATCGTTCAGGAGTCCTCAATCGCTTTACTGGTGTTCTGTCTCGTCGTCAGGTTAATATCGAAAGTATCTCTGTTGGAGCAACAGAAGATCCGAATGTATCGCGTATTACCATTATTATTGATGTAGCTTCACATGATGAAGTGGAGCAAATCATTAAGCAACTCAATCGTCAGATTGATGTGATTCGCATTCGAGATATTACAGACAAGCCTCATTTGGAGCGCGAGGTGATTTTGGTTAAGATGTCAGCGCCAGCTGAGAAGCGAGCTGAGATTCTAGCGATTATTCAACCTTTCCGTGCAACGGTGGTAGACGTAGCGCCAAGCTCGATTACCATTCAGATGACAGGGAATGCTGAAAAGAGTGAAGCTCTATTGCGAGTCATTCGACCATACGGTATTCGCAATATTGCTCGAACGGGTGCAACTGGATTTACCCGCGATTAATACTCTTCGAAAATCTCTTCAAATCACGTCAGCTTTGCCTTGCCGTACTCAAGTACAGCTTGCGGCTAGCTTCCTAATTTGCTCTTTGATTTTCATTGAGTATAAAAATATTTTAAATTTGTTAAACCAGCCTAACAGGCAATAAAAATAGAAAAGAGAGAAAAAACTATGGCAGTTCAAATGGAATACGAAAAAGATGTTAAAGTAGCAGCACTTGACGGTAAAAAAATCGCCGTTATTGGTTATGGTTCGCAAGGACATGCGCATGCTCAAAACTTGCGTGATTCTGGTCACGATGTTATCATCGGTGTACGTCCAGGTAAATCTTTTGACAAAGCAAAAGAAGATGGATTTGACACTTACACAGTAGCAGAAGCAACTAAATTGGCCGATGTTATCATGATTTTGGCACCAGACGAAATCCAACAAGAATTGTACGAAACAGAAATCGCTCCAAACTTGGAAGCTGGAAACGCAGTTGGATTTGCTCATGGTTTCAATATCCACTTTGAGTTTATCAAAGTTCCTGCGGATGTAGATGTCTTTATGTGTGCTCCTAAAGGACCAGGACACTTGGTACGCCGTACTTACGAAGAAGGATTTGGTGTTCCAGCTCTTTATGCAGTATACCAAGATGCAACAGGAAATGCTAAAAACATTGCTATGGACTGGTGTAAAGGTGTTGGAGCAGCGCGTGTAGGTCTTCTTGAAACAACTTACAAAGAAGAAACTGAAGAAGATTTGTTTGGTGAGCAAGCTGTACTTTGTGGTGGTTTGACTGCCCTTATCGAAGCAGGTTTCGAAGTCTTGACAGAAGCAGGTTACGCTCCAGAATTGGCTTACTTTGAAGTTCTTCACGAAATGAAATTGATCGTTGACTTGATCTACGAAGGTGGATTCAAGAAAATGCGTCAATCAATTTCAAATACTGCTGAGTACGGTGACTATGTATCAGGTCCACGTGTGATTACTGAACAAGTTAAAGAAAATATGAAAGCTGTCTTGGCAGATATCCAAAATGGTAAATTTGCAAATGACTTTGTAAATGACTATAAAGCTGGACGTCCAAAATTGACTGCTTACCGTGAACAAGCAGCTAACCTTGAAATTGAAAAAGTTGGTGCAGAATTGCGTAAAGCAATGCCATTCGTTGGTAAAAACGACGATGATGCATTCAAAATCTACAACTAATTGATAGAAATTAAGGTGAAGGCGAGTTGGGGGACTAACTCGCTTTTATAATCAATTCATCTTTGTTTGAGAGGATGGATTGTGATAATATGAATAGTCTAGGAGAAAATGATGTTAAGTTCAAAAGATATCATCAAGGCTCATAAAGTCTTGAACGGTGTGGTCGTGAATACCCCACTGGATTATGACCATTATTTATCGGAGAAGTATGGTGCTAAGATTTATTTGAAAAAGGAAAATGCTCAACGTGTTCGGTCTTTTAAAATTCGTGGTGCCTATTATGCCATTTCCCAGCTCAGCAAGGAAGAACGTGAGCGTGGGGTAGTCTGCGCTTCTGCGGGGAATCATGCGCAGGGAGTTGCCTATACTTGCAATGAAATGAAGATTCCTGCAACTATTTTCATGCCAATTACTACTCCGCAACAAAAAATTGGTCAGGTTCGTTTTTTTGGTGGGGACTTCGTAACTATTAAACTAGTTGGAGATACCTTTGATGCGTCAGCTAAAGCAGCTCAAGAATTTACAGTCTCTGAAAATCGTACCTTTATTGATCCTTTTGATGATGCCCATGTTCAGGCAGGTCAAGGAACAGTTGCTTATGAGATTTTAGAAGAAGCTCGAAAAGAATCGATTGATTTTGATGCTGTCTTGGTTCCTGTTGGTGGTGGCGGTCTCATTGCTGGGGTTTCTACCTATATCAAGGAAATAAGTCCAGAGATTGAAGTCATTGGGGTAGAGGCTAATGGAGCGCGTTCCATGAAAGCTGCCTTTGAAGCTGGTGGACCTGTTAAACTCAAAGAAATTGACAAATTTGCGGATGGGATTGCTGTACAAAAGGTAGGTCAATTGACCTATGAAGCAACTCGTCAACATGTTCAAACCTTAGTAGGTGTCGATGAGGGATTGATTTCTGAAACCTTGATTGACCTCTACTCTAAGCAAGGGATTGTTGCAGAACCTGCTGGAGCAGCTAGTATCGCTTCTTTAGAGGTTTTGGCTGAATATATCAAGGAGAAAACCATTTGTTGTATCATTTCTGGAGGAAATAATGATATCAACCGTATGCCGGAAATGGAAGAGCGTGCCTTGATTTATGATGGGATCAAGCATTACTTTGTGGTTAATTTTCCACAGCGTCCAGGGGCCTTGCGTGAATTTGTAAATGATATCTTGGGACCAAATGATGATATCACACGTTTTGAGTATATCAAACGAGCTAGCAAGGGGACAGGGCCTGTATTGATTGGAATCGCTTTGGCAGATAAGCATGATTATGCAGGCTTGATTCGTCGAATGGAAGGTTTTGATCCATCTTATATTAACTTAAATGGTAATGAAACGCTCTATAATATGCTTGTCTGAGGACTAATAAAAAAATATCATATTATTTGCACAACTGATGTATAGGTGCTATAATGAGAGTGAAGAAAGGGGGCGATTCCTATGGACTTAGGAAATCGATTACGCTATTTCTATCACAAGTCATTATAGTACCTATTATTTTTTGATTGGGTTTATAGTAAGGGAGTAAAATTACTTGTTATATATAAGGAGTATTTTTAGAATCCACTATTTTATATATGTCTAATCTGAAATTTGGTTAAATATAATAGGAATTAGAAAAAATAATCAATACTAATGAGAAGCTTTATACTGAGTTAACTGAGAAGAGTGATAAGATACTAAGAAGATAAAAACAGTGGAAGATGTTGGAAGATAAGATACTATGGTTTCCTAACTACTCATCTTTTTATAGGTTTGAAGAAATAAAAAGGAATATTGATAAAGTAAATAAATAGTACCAGTTGAGCAAGTGAAAAGTGCTTATAAAGGCAGGAAGAATATCAAAGAAGGAGAAGAGAAATAATAGTTAGTAATAGTGTGGAGAGAAAGTCTTCTGCTATTAGAAATATCATTTTAAAGTTAGGTAAATAGAATAAAGTTGAAGATAAAACCTGTCTAATCTATCAAGAATTGGTATTTGTAAAGCATGAATATTTTTACAAATAAAAGAGTTAATAATACAATTATTTTAAAGGTGTTTACTAATGGTTTATAGTAATTAAAAACCTATATATTATCGGCTTTAATAAGATAGTAACAGAAAAATAAATCATTAATTTTATTGAATATATGTTTTTTTATTGACAAAAGGCATAAAAACGTATACAATTAAATATCGTAAAGAAGAAAATAGGAGAAGGACATGGCTAAGTCAAACTTTGAAAAAGTAGAATCAGTTGTTGGCTGGGTTCGTGATAAGAAGATCACAGGCTACCGTATCTCTAAAGAAACGAATGCGCGTGAAATGTCTATCATTGCTCTAGCGCAGGGGCGTGCAAAAGTAAAAAATATTTCGTTTGAAACAGCTCTAGGTTTAATTGATTTCTATGATAAAAATCATGAAAAATTTGAAGATTAATCTTTGGATAATGGCGGATTCTTGAATAAGGTCTGCCTTTTCATTTTTTGGCTAGTAAAAAGACTGCACGGTTGATGCAGCCTTTTCTTTTTATTTGAGATAACGTTGAAGGAATTCTTTTGTACGCTCTTCTTTAGGATTGGTGAAGAGGTCTTCTGGTTTGCCTTCTTCAGCAATCACGCCCTTATCCATAAAGATAACACGGTGAGAGACATCACGGGCAAATTCCATCTCGTGGGTTACAACAATCATAGTCAAGCCTTCCTGAGCTAAATCCTGCATGATTTTGAGGACTTCTCCAACCATTTCTGGATCGAGAGCTGATGTTGGTTCATCAAAGAGAATAGCGTCAGGATTCATTGAAAGGGCACGAGCGATGGCCACACGTTGTTTTTGACCACCTGAGAGTTGTTTTGGCTTGGCTTGCCAATAGCGTTCTCCCATGCCGACTTTTTCTAGGTTTTCTTTGGCAATCTTTTCAGCTTCTGCACGTTCGCGTTTAAGGACAGTTGTCTGAGCGACGATTGTATTTTCAAGCACGTTGAGATTTTCAAAGAGGTTAAAGGATTGGAAAACCATTCCCAGCTTTTCACGGTATTGAGTGAGGTCATAGCCTTTTTCGAGGACGTTTTGTCCATGATAAAGGATTTGACCATCAGTTGGTGTTTCAAGGAGGTTAATGGAGCGTAGGAAGGTTGATTTCCCGCTTCCAGAGCTTCCGATGATAGAGATGACCTCTCCCTTGTGGACAGTGAGAGAAATATCTTTTAGCACTTCGTTTTGTCCATAGGATTTTTTGAGGTGTTTAATTTCAAGGATTGCTTGTGTCATTATTTCAAATCCTCCGTTTGCATTTGGTTAGCACCTGTAGTATAGGTATCCATGTCCATTCGGCGCTCGATGAAGCGTAGGATACGTGTTACGGTGAAGGTGAGGACAAAGTAAATCACTGCGATGATTGTAAATGTCTGGAAGTATTGATAGGTTTGCGTCGCCACGGTATTTCCTGAGAAATAAAGTTCGACAACAGAGATAACGTTCAATACAGATGTATCTTTGATATTGATAACAAATTCATTACCAGTAGCAGGCAGAATATTACGGACAACCTGAGGTAGGACAATCTTACGCATGGTTTGATTATGGGTCATACCAAGAGCAGTTGCAGCTTCAAACTGTCCTTTGTCAACTGCTAGGATACCACCACGGACGATTTCAGTCATGTAGGCACCGGTGTTGATCGAAACGATGAAGATAGCAGCTAGTGTACGGTCAAGGTTGATACCGAAAGCTTGGGCAGTTCCATAGTAGATAACCATCGATTGAACGATCATTGGGGTACCACGGAAAATTTCAATGTAGACATTGAGAATCCAGCCGACTAGTTTTTGTAAGCCATAAATGGCTTTATTCTCAGATAGAGGAGCAGTACGGAAGACACCAATAGCGAGACCAATAATGAGACCTGTGATGGTTCCGACGATAGAAATCAAAAGAGTGACACCAGCCCCACGCAAGAGTTGTTGCCAGTTTTCAGAAAGAATTTTAGCGACTTGGCTAAAGAAGCTACTGCTAGTCTCTTCAGTTGTTGTAGCTTCGGCAGGTTGTTCCTTGATCATACGATCCATCAAGGCAACTTGGTCGTCTTTTGAAATGGTTTCAATGCTAGCATTGATTTGGCTAATACGATTGTCATCTTTACGAAGTCCGATGGCAATAGCTGTATCTTCTTCCCCAGTTTTGAAACCTGGCTCTACTTGAACCATCTTGAACTTAGAGTTCGCAGCTTCGGCAGTCAGTGCTTCAGGGCGCTCAGAAACATAGGCATCGATGACACCGGCCTCAAGAGCTTGACGCATTTGAGCGAAGTCTCCCATGGCTGTTTCTTTTTTAGCACCCGGGATTTGTGTAATCAAGTCGTAGAGGTAGACACCTTGTTGAGAAGTGATTTTCGCACCATTAAAGTCATCCAAAGATTTGGCGTTTGCATAGGCAGAATCTTTTTTGACTAGTAGAACAGGTTCGCTAGTGTAGTAGCTGCTTGAAAAGGCAATTTCTTGTTTGCGTTCTGCAGTTGGACTCATACCTGCGATAATCATATCGATCTTACCAGAAGTAAGGGCAGGGACTAGACCTTCCCACTTGGTTTTAACAACCAAAGGTTCTTTACCTAAGTCCTTAGCGATTTTCTTGGCGATTTGAACATCGTATCCGTTGGCATACTGGTTGGTCCCATCGATTTTGACAGCTCCATTGCTATCATCGTCCTGAGTCCAGTTAAAGGGGGCATATGCTGCTTCCATCCCGATGCGTAAATATTCATCAGCTTGAGCAACATTGACAAGTCCTAGCATCAGCAAGAGACTTGTGAAAATAGATAAGTATATTTTTCTCATGATTTCTCCTATTTCTAATCTATTAAAAAATAACTGTCTCCTATTTTATCGAAAAAAACTCTATTTTTCAATATAGGTAAGCCCTTACTTGTGAAAAAATGATATAATGATAGCAAAGATAAAAAGGGGGCTTAGTTGATGAAAAAAACTTTTTTCTTACTGGTGTTAGGCTTGTTTTACCTTTTGCCATTCTCTGTTTTTGCCATTGATTTCAAGATAAACTCTTATCAAGGGGATTTGTATATTCATGCAGACAATACAGCAGAATTTAGACAGAAGATAGTTTACCAGTTTGAGGAGGACTTTAAGGGCCAAATCGTGGGACTTGGACGTGCGGGCAAGATGCCTAGTGGATTTGACATTGATCCTCATCCAACGGTTCAGGCCGCTAAAAATGGTGCTGAACTGACAGATGTTACGAGCGAAGTGATAGAAGGAGCAGATGGTTATACTGTTAAAGTTTATAATCCAGGTCAAGATGGCGACATAGTTGAAGTTGACCTCACCTGGAATTTAAAAAATTTGCTTTTTCTATATGATGACATCGCTGAATTAAATTGGCAACCTCTGACAGATAGTTCAGGAGCTATTGGAAAGTTTGAATTTCATGTAAGGGGAGACAAGGGGGCTGAAAAACTCTTTTTCCATACAGGGAAACTTTTTAGAGAGGGAACGGTTGAAAAGAGTAACCTTGATTATACTATCCGTTTAGACAATCTTCCGCCTAAGCGTGGAGTTGAATTGCATGCCTATTGGCCTCGAACTGATTTTGCTAGCGCTAGGGATCAGGGATTGAAAGGGAATCGTTTAGAGGAGTTTAATAAGATAGAAGACTCGATTGTTAAAGAAAAAGAGCAAAGTAAACAACTCGTTACCTGGGTCTTCCCTTTGATACTTTCTATCTCCTTGTTATTAAGTGTCTGTTTCTATTTTATTTATAGAAGAAAGACCACTCCTTCGGTCAAATATGCAAAAAATCATCGTATCTATGAACCACCAATGGAATTAGAGCCTATGGTTTTATCAGAAGCAGTCTACTCGACCTCCTTGGAGGAAGTGAGTCCTCTAACAAAAGGAGCAGGTAAATTTACCTTTGATCAACTTATTCAAGCTACCTTGCTAGATGTGATAGACCGTGGAAATGTCTCTATCATTTCAGAAGGAGATGCAGTTGGTTTGAGGCTAGTAAAAGAAGATGGTTTGTCAAGCTTTGAGAAAGACTGTCTAAATCTGGCTTTTTCAGGCAAAAAAGAAGAAACTCTTTCCAATTTGTTTGCGGATTACAAGGTATCTGATAGTCTTTATCGTAGAGCAAAAGTCTCTGATGAAAAACGGATTCAAGCAAGAGGGCTTCAACTCAAATCTTCTTTTGAAGAAGTATTGAAAGAGATGCAAGAAGGAGTGAAAAATCGGGTTACTTTCTGGGGGCTCCCAGATTATTATCGTCCTTTAACTGGTGGGGAAAAGGCCTTGCAAGTGGGTATGGGGGTCTTGGCTATCTTGCCCCTATTTATCGGATTTGGTTTGTTCTTGTACAGTTTGGATGTTTATGGCTATCTTTACATCCCCTTGTCAATACTTGGTTTTCTAGGTTTGGTTTTGGCTGTTTTCTATTATTGGAAGCTTCGATTAGATAATCGTGATGGTGTCCTAAATGAAGCAGGAGCAGAAGTATACTATCTCTGGACCAGTTTTGAAAATACGTTGCGTGAGATTGCACGATTGGATCAGGCTGAATTGGAAAGTATTGTGGTCTGGAATCGCCTCTTGGTCTATGCGACCTTATTTGGCTATGCAGACAAGGTCAGTCATTTGATGAAGGTTCATCGGATTCAAGTGGAAAATCCAGATATCAACCTTTATGTAGATTATGGCTGGCACGGTATGTTTTATCATTCAACAGCGCAAATGAGCCATTATGCCAGCATCGCAAACACAGCAAGTACCTATTCCGTATCTTCTGGAAATGGAAGTTCTGGCGGTGGCTTCTCCGGAGGTGGAGGCGGTGGCAGTATCGGTGCCTTTTAAAGAGAACTGTCACAGACTAAAAAAATATGCTATAATGGAAGATAGAAAAAAGGAGTAATCTATGTATCTTATTGAAATTTTAAAATCTATCTTCTTCGGTATTGTTGAAGGAATTACGGAATGGCTGCCGATTTCAAGTACAGGTCACTTGATTTTAGCAGAGGAATTTATCCAATACCAAAATCAAAATGAAGTCTTTATGTCCATGTTTAATGTCGTGATTCAGCTTGGTGCGATTTTGGCGGTTATGGTGATTTACTTTAATAAGCTCAATCCCTTTAAACCGGGTAAAGACAAGCAGGAAGTTCGTCGAACTTGGCAACTGTGGTCTAAAGTTCTTGTAGCTACTTTACCTTTGCTTGCTGTATTTAAGTTTGATGATTGGTTTGATACTCACTTCCATAATATGGTTTCAGTTGCTCTCATGTTGATTATCTATGGGATTGCCTTTATCTATTTGGAAAAGCGCAATAAAGTGCGTGCTATCGAGCCAAGTGTAACAGAGTTGGACAAGCTTCCTTATACGACAGCCTTCTATATCGGCCTCTTCCAAGTTCTTGCCCTTTTACCTGGAACAAGTCGTTCTGGGGCAACGATTGTCGGTGGTTTGTTAAATGGAACGAGTCGTTCTGTTGTGACAGAATTTACCTTCTATTTAGGGATTCCTGTTATGTTTGGAGCTAGTGCATTAAAGATTTTCAAATTTGTAAAAGCAGGACAACTCTTGAACTTTGGGCAATTGTTCTTGCTCTTGGTTGCGATGGGAGTAGCTTTTGCAGTCAGCATGGTGGCTATTCGCTTTTTGACCAGCTATGTGAAAAAACACGACTTTACCCTTTTCGGTAAATACCGTATTGTACTCGGTAGCGTCTTGCTACTGTATAGCTTTGTCCGTTTATTTGTATAAGAAAAACCTTGAAGGGCTAACTCTTCAAGGTTTTAAAATCCAGTCACGGTAATCCCCAGCAGGCGGACACCTCTTTCTTTCTCGCTTAATTCTTCATAGAGTTGCAGGGCTATTTGGCTTATCTGACTAGCATCCTGTGTTCTTTGAGTCAGACTTTTTCGTTTAGTAAGAGTTGAAAAGTCCTCGTAGCGGATTTTCAAAATGACAATTTTTCCAGCTTTTTCTTGCTGATTGAGATTGAGAGCGACTCTTTCTGATAGGAGAGTCAGCTCTTTTTTGATGTCTTCCTCGGCACGGAGAATCTTCCCATAGGTTTTCTCCTTACCGATTGATTTACGGATGCGATTGGATTTGACTGGGGAATTGTGGATACCTCGAGCCTTTCGATATAGGTCATAGCCCAGTCTTCCAAAACGGTCTATTAGGGTCATTTCAGGAACTTCAAGTAGATCAGCGCCAGTAAAAACACCCATTTGATGCAGCCGTTCTACCGTCTTTTTTCCTACTCCATGAAACTTGGAAATATCCATTTGTTTGAGAAAGTCCTCAGCCTGGTTAGGTAGAATCACTGTCAAACCATGTGGTTTTTGATAATCGCTAGCCATTTTAGCTAAGAATTTATTGTAGGAAACACCGGCAGAAGCAGTCAGATGGAGTTCTTGCCAGATATCTTTTTGAATGAGGCGAGCAATTTTGACCGCTGACTTGATACCGAGTTTATTTTCTGTCACATCCAAATAGGCTTCGTCAATGCTCATGGGTTCAATCAAATCTGTATAGCGCTTAAAAATAGTTCGAATTTGGAGTCCCACAGATTTGTATTTCTCATAATTCCCTGAGATAAAGACAGCCTGGGGGCAACGCTCATAAGCTTCCTTGGAACTCATGGCAGAATGGACACCAAAAGCTCTTGCCTCATAGCTACAGGTAGAAACGACTCCCCGTCCACCTGTTTGCCGAGGGTCGCTTCCAATAATGACAGGTTTTCCTCTGAGTTTAGGATTATCCCTGATTTCTACCGCAGCAAAAAAGGCATCCATGTCAATATGGATGATTTTTCTTGACAAATCATTTAATAAGGGGAAAATCAACATGCCTAGCACCTTTTTTACAGCTTATTTTCTTTTATTATACCCTTTTTTCTGAAAAAAAGAAAAAAGGACTTCGTTTTTTCAAAAATATAATACAGTTTGAGGAAAAATATAGACTGTTTTAGAAAAGAAAGTGTAAAAACAGGGATTTTTAGCTTGTTGAAATCGGTTACTGTATGGTATACTTGTCTCATGAATGTAACAGATGACTGTTACTAGAAAGAAAAAAGAGGACATTAACATGGTTGTTAAGACAGTTGTTGAAGCACAAGATATTTTTGATAAAGCTTGGGAAGGCTTCAAAGGCGTAGATTGGAAAGAAAAAGCAAGTGTATCACGCTTCGTACAAGCTAACTATACACCTTACGATGGAGACGAAAGCTTCCTTGCAGGACCAACAGAACGTTCACTTCACATCAAAAAAATTGTAGAAGAAACTAAGGCACACTACGAAGAAACTCGTTTCCCAATGGACACTCGTCCAACATCTATCGCTGATATCCCAGCAGGATTTATCGATAAAGAAAACGAAGTTATCTTCGGTATCCAAAACGATGAACTCTTCAAATTGAACTTCATGCCAAAAGGTGGTATCCGTATGGCTGAAACTACTTTGAAAGAAAATGGATACGAACCAGATCCAGCTGTTCACGAAATCTTCACTAAATACGTAACAACAGTTAACGACGGTATCTTCCGCGCTTACACTTCAAACATCCGTCGCGCTCGTCACGCTCACACTGTAACTGGTCTTCCAGATGCATACTCTCGTGGACGTATCATCGGTGTTTACGCACGTCTTGCTCTTTACGGTGCAGACTACTTGATGCAAGAAAAAGTAAACGACTGGAATGCAATCGAAGAAATCGATGAAGAAACAATCCGTCTTCGTGAAGAAATCAACCTTCAATACCAAGCATTGCAACAAGTTGTTCGCTTGGGCGACCTTTACGGAGTTGACGTTCGCAAACCAGCGATGAACGTTAAAGAAGCTATCCAATGGGTTAACATCGCCTTCATGTCTGTCTGCCGTGTTATCAACGGTGCTGCTACATCTCTAGGACGTGTACCAATCGTTTTGGACATCTTTGCAGAACGTGACCTTGCTCGTGGTACATTTACTGAATCAGAAATCCAAGAATTCGTTGATGATTTCGTTATGAAACTTCGTACAGTTAAATTTGCTCGTACTAAAGCTTACGACCAATTGTACTCAGGTGACCCAACCTTCATCACAACTTCTATGGCTGGTATGGGTAACGACGGTCGTCACCGTGTTACTAAGATGGACTACCGTTTCTTGAACACTCTTGACAATATCGGTAACTCTCCAGAACCAAACTTGACAGTTCTTTGGACTGATAAATTGCCATACAACTTCCGTCGCTACTGTATGCACATGAGCCACAAACACTCTTCTATCCAATACGAAGGTGTAACAACAATGGCTAAAGACGGATATGGTGAAATGAGCTGTATCTCATGCTGTGTGTCTCCACTTGATCCAGAAAATGAAGAACAACGCCACAACATCCAGTACTTCGGTGCTCGTGTAAACGTATTGAAAGCTCTTCTTACTGGTTTGAACGGTGGTTATGACGATGTTCATAAAGACTACAAAGTATTTGACATCGAACCAATCCGTGACGAAGTTCTTGAATTTGAATCAGTTAAAGCTAACTTTGAAAAATCTCTTGACTGGTTGACTGACACTTACGTAGATGCTTTGAACATCATCCACTACATGACTGATAAGTACAACTACGAAGCTGTTCAAATGGCCTTCTTGCCAACTAAACAACGTGCAAACATGGGATTCGGTATCTGTGGATTTGCTAACACTGTTGATACATTGTCAGCTATCAAATACGCTACAGTTAAACCAATCCGTGACGAAAATGGCTACATCTACGATTACGAAACAATTGGTGAATACCCACGTTGGGGTGAAGATGACCCACGTTCAAACGAATTGGCAGAATGGTTGATCGAAGCTTACACAACTCGTCTACGTAGCCACAAACTTTATAAAGATGCGGAAGCTACAGTTTCACTTTTGACTATCACATCTAACGTTGCTTACTCTAAACAAACTGGTAACTCACCAGTCCACAAAGGTGTATACCTCAACGAAGATGGTTCTGTGAACTTGTCTAAACTTGAATTCTTCTCACCAGGTGCTAACCCATCTAACAAAGCTAAAGGTGGATGGTTGCAAAACTTGAACTCACTTTCTAGCCTTGACTTTAGTTATGCAGCTGATGGTATCTCATTGACTACACAAGTATCACCTCGTGCTCTTGGTAAGACTCGTGACGAACAAGTTGATAACTTGGTAACAATCCTTGATGGTTACTTTGAAAATGGTGGACAACACGTTAACTTGAACGTTATGGACTTGAACGATGTTTACGAAAAGATCATGTCAGGTGAAGACGTTATCGTACGTATCTCTGGATACTGTGTAAACACTAAATACCTCACTCCAGAACAAAAAACTGAATTGACACAACGTGTCTTCCACGAAGTTCTTTCAATGGATGATGCCTTGGATGCATTGAGCTAAGATTATATAAAATAATACAAAGAAGGACTAGTTAAAAGCTAGTTCTTCTTTTTGTAAAATTTATTGGTCAATTAAAGTCAAATACCTTGACCTTTTCTGACTAATGTGGTATATTATGAACGTAAGGTAAATGAAAGCCTTGCGTGAACACTTATTTAAAGTAAAATAGAAAGAGGTGGGGTCTATGTTTAATCTAGAAATCTTTAGAAGTAAAGATAGTCTACTCCTGCTTGAAAAAGAAAAACCAGAAATAGTACGTAGAGTAGCGATTTAGCCAGTCTAAATTTTTTAAAACAAAGGTTAAAGATAGTCAATGTCAGTAATAATAAATAACAAAAAGAGGTAAAGAATATGAACAACAACTTTAATAACTTTAACAACATGGATGATTTATTTAACCAATTGATGGGTGGCATGCGAGGATATAGTTCTGAAAACCGTCGCTACTTGATTAATGGACGTGAAGTGACACCTGAGGAATTTGCTCATTATCGTGCAACTGGTCAATTGCCAGGAAATGCAGAAACTGATGGAAAAATGCCACAACAGGCTTCAGGTATGAAACAAGATGGTGTCCTTGCTAAACTCGGTCGTAACTTGACAGCAGAAGCGCGTGAAGGCAAGCTGGATCCTGTTATCGGACGAAACAAGGAAATTCAAGAAACTTCTGAAATCCTCTCACGCCGTACCAAGAATAATCCTGTTTTGGTCGGAGATGCAGGTGTTGGTAAAACAGCCGTTGTCGAAGGTCTAGCACAAGCCATTGTGAACGGAGATGTTCCAGCTGCTATTAAGAACAAGGAAATCATTTCCATTGATATCTCAGGTCTTGAGGCTGGTACTCAATACCGTGGTAGCTTTGAAGAAAACGTTCAAAACCTAGTCAATGAGGTCAAAGAAGCGGGAAATATCATTCTCTTCTTTGATGAAATTCACCAAATCCTCGGTGCTGGTAGCACAGGTGATGGTCAAGGGTCTAAAGGTCTTGCGGATATTCTCAAGCCAGCTCTTTCACGGGGAGAATTGACAGTGATTGGCGCAACTACTCAAGATGAATACCGTAATACTATCTTGAAGAATGCAGCTCTTGCTCGTCGTTTCAACGAAGTCAAGGTAAATGCTCCTTCAGCAGAGGATGCTTTTAAAATTCTTCAAGGAATTCGTGACCTCTATCAACAACACCACAATGTCATCTTGCCAGACGAAGTTTTGAAAGCAGCGGTGGATTATTCTGTTCAATATATTCCACAACGTAGCTTGCCAGATAAGGCTATCGACCTTGTCGATGTTACGGCGGCTCACTTGGCAGCTCAGCATCCAGTAACAGATGTTCATGCTGTTGAACGTGAAATTGAGGCAGAAAAAGACAAGCAAGAAAAAGCAGTTGAGGCAGAAGATTTTGAAGCAGCTCTAAATTATAAAACACGCATCGCAGAATTGGAAAAGAAAATCGAAAACCATACAGAAGATATGAAAGTGACTGCAAGTGTCAACGATGTGGCTGAATCTGTAGAACGTATGACGGGTATTCCAGTATCTCAAATGGGGGCTACGGACATCGAACGTTTGAAAGATATGGGTCATCGTTTGCGGACAAAAGTTATTGGTCAAGATAAGGCCGTTGCAGCAGTAGCAAAAGCTATCCGTCGTAACCGTGCTGGTTTTGATGAAGGAAATCGCCCAATCGGTAGCTTCCTCTTTGTAGGTCCTACTGGTGTTGGTAAGACTGAGTTGGCTAAACAATTGGCTCTTGATATGTTCGGAACGAAAGATGCTATCATCCGTTTGGACATGTCAGAATACAGCGACCGCACAGCCGTATCTAAATTGATTGGTACAACTGCAGGTTATGTTGGTTACGATGACAACAACAATACCTTGACAGAACGCGTCCGTCGCAATCCATACTCAATCGTCCTTCTCGACGAAATTGAAAAGGCTGACCCTCAAGTCATCACCCTTCTCCTTCAAGTTTTGGACGATGGTCGTTTGACAGATGGTCAAGGTAACACTGTCAACTTCAAGAATACGGTGATTATCGCAACTTCAAACGCAGGCTTTGGTTACGAAGCTAACTTGACAGAAGATGCTGATAAACCAGAATTGATGGATCGTTTGAAACCTTACTTCCGTCCAGAATTCCTTAACCGTTTCAATGCTGTCATCGAATTCTCACACTTGAGCAAAGAAGATCTTTCTAAGATTGTGGACTTGATGTTGGTTGAAGTTAACAAGACGCTTTCTAAGAAAGACATTGACTTGGCAGTGAGCGAAGCTGCTAAAGAATACATGACTGAAGAAGGATATGATGAAGTTATGGGTGTTCGTCCACTCCGTCGTGTGGTTGAACAACAAATCCGAGATAAAGTGACAGATTTCCACTTGGATAATCTTGATGCTAAACACCTAGAAGCTGACATGGAAGATGGTGTTTTGGTCATTCGTGAAAAAGCCTAAATCAAGATTTTGAAAATAAAAAAAGGAACCAGTTCAAAAGCTGGTTTCTTTTTTATTATTAGATGACATGGCGCTCAAAGGCATCGTCTGAAATCCCTTGTTCTAAGATGAGTTTAGCCCATTCTTTAGCAGAAAAGAGGCTGTGATCCTTGTAGTTACCGCAAGATTCGATGGTTGTTCCTGGGACATCGTCCCAAGTAGTGGTTTCAGCTATTTCCTTGAGGGAATCTTTTATAACAGCCGCAATCTCAGCGCTAGTGTGCTGTCCCCACATAATCATGTGAAAACCAGTACGACAACCAAACGGTGAGCAATCAATCATACCGTCGATTCGTGTACGGATGAGTTTTGCCAAGAGATGCTCAATAGTGTGAAGGCCGGCGGTAGGGATAGAGTCTTCGTTTGGTTGTACCAAGCGAATATCATAATTGGAGATGATGTCTCCCTTTGGTCCTGTTTCTTCTCCAATCAAGCGAACATAGGGTGCTTTAACAATAGTGTGGTCAAGTTCAAAACTTTCAACAATAACTTCTTTTGTCATAGTAGTTCCTTTCAGTTTTCTTCTTTACATTATAACATAAAGCTGACTCTTGAGACAGAGAGAAAACCTCTCCAAAATAGGAGAGGTTCGAATCGTTATTTACGATACAAGCGGTCGTATTGGTAGTAAGGGTCAAAGGTTACGTTGATACCCAGTTTACGAAGGACATTCTTGTCTTCATCTGTCAAGATGATAGTTGAGTGGGCTTCGCTTCCTTTGAGGTTGCCAAGTTCTTCCATAGCACGAGCAGCATCAGGATTTTCTGTAGCTGTGATAGCAAGTGCAATCAGAATTTCATTTGAATGCAGGCGTGGATTGCGGCTACCCAGATGATCGATTTTAAGACCTTGGATTGGCTTAACAACTTCAGGCTCGATTAGTTTTACTTCTTTAGCAATGTCAGCTGATTTCTTGATGGCGTTGATGAGAGCAGCGGCTGTAGGGCCAAAGAGTTCTGAGTTCTTACCAGTGACGATTTCCCCATTTGGCAATTCAAGTGCTAGGGCTGGTCCGCCAGTTTCTTCTGCTTTTTGACGCGCAACGACAGCAACCTTACGGTCTGCAGGTGTGATGCCGAGGTCATTCATAAGCAACTCGATTTTCTTGACAGCAGCTTCGCCAACTTTTTCGGCTTTAAAATCAAGAACAGTTTGATAGTAACGGCGGATGATTTCTTGTTTAGAAGCTTCAACAGCAGCTTCATCATCTGTAATAGCGAAACCAACCATGTTGACACCCATGTCTGTCGGTGAAGCGTATGGAGATTCACCGAGGATACGTTCTAACATGCGCTTGAGCACTGGGAAAATCTCGATATCACGGTTGTAGTTGACAGTGGTTTCTCCATAGGTTTGAAGATGGAAAGGGTCAATCATGTTGACATCATCAAGGTCTGCTGTGGCAGCCTCGTAGGCTAAGTTGACTGGGTGATGAAGGGGAAGATTCCAAACGGGGAAGGTTTCAAACTTAGCGTAGCCAGACTTGATGCCATTGATTTGGTCGTGGTACATATTGGACATACAGGTTGCCAATTTTCCAGAACCAGGTCCAGGAGCGGTTACGACAATCAAGTTTCGACTGGTTTTGATGTAGTCGTTTTTCCCCATACCTTCTGGAGAAATGATGTGATCCATATCCGTCGGATATCCTTTGATTGGATAGTGAAGATAAGAATCAATTCCGTTTTTCTCAAGTTGGTTGCGGAAGGCATCTGCAGCTGGTTGACCAGCGTACTGTGTGATGACAACGGAGCCAACAAAAATTCCCAATTCATTGAATTTATCAATCAAACGAAGAACTTCTTGGTCATAAGAAATGCCCAAGTCACCACGTGCTTTGGAATGCTCGATGTTGCTAGCATTAATGGCAATTACAACCTCGACTTGCTCTTTCAATTCTTGCAAGAGCTTGATTTTGTTGTCAGGCTCATAACCAGGAAGAACGCGAGCAGCGTGGAAATCTTCTAACATTTTGCCACCAAACTCCAAGTAGAGCTTGCCGTCAAATTGGTTAATGCGCTCCAAAATGTGGTCGCGTTGTAGATTCAAATAGTTTTCAGAACTAAAAGCTTGTTTTTTCATTTTTTTACCTCTGACCTCTATTATAATAAAAAATTGGAAGTTAGGAAACTATGGAGTTAAAAAAGAAATCAAAAAGATTAGGCAAACGCTTGCACAAAAATTTAAAAAGCGCTATCATAGACTGTAGATTATTAAAATAATGAGGTAAGAAAATGCAAGAAAAATGGTGGCACAATGCCGTAGTCTATCAAGTCTATCCAAAGAGTTTTATGGATAGTAATGGAGATGGAATTGGCGATTTGCCAGGAATTACCAGTAAGTTAGACTATCTAGCAAAGTTAGGGATTACAGCGATTTGGCTTTCTCCAGTTTATGACAGTCCTATGGATGATAATGGATATGATATTGCTGATTATCAAGCGATTGCGGCTATTTTTGGGACCATGGAGGATATGGACCAACTGATCGTGGAAGCTAAGAAACGTGATATTCGTATCATCATGGACTTGGTGGTCAATCATACCTCAGATGAGCATGCCTGGTTTGTCGAGGCCTGTGAAAATCCCGACAGTCCTGAGCGAGACTACTATATTTGGCGGGATGAACCTAACGACCTAGATTCTATCTTTAGTGGCTCTGCTTGGGAATACGATGAAAAGTCAGATCAATACTATCTCCACTTTTTCAGCAAGAAACAGCCAGATCTTAACTGGGAAAATGAAAAACTTCGCCAGAAAATCTATGAGATGATGAACTTCTGGATTGATAAAGGCATTGGCGGTTTCCGTATGGATGTTATTGACATGATTGGCAAAATTCCTGACGAGAAAGTAGTCAATAATGGACCTATGCTTCATCCCTATCTCAAGGAGATGAATCAAGCGACCTTTGGAGATAAAGATCTCTTGACGGTGGGAGAAACTTGGGGGGCAACGCCAGAGATTGCCAAGCTCTACTCTGATCCAAAGGGTCAAGAATTGTCTATGGTCTTCCAGTTCGAACACATCGGTCTTCAGTATCAGGAAGGGCAACCTAAATGGCACTATCAAAAAGAGCTGAATATCGCTAAGTTAAAAGAAATCTTCAACAAATGGCAGACAGAGTTAGGAGTTGAGGATGGCTGGAATTCACTCTTCTGGAACAATCATGACCTCCCTCGTATCGTCTCAATCTGGGGAAATGACCAAGAATACCGCGAAAAATCTGCCAAAGCCTTTGCAATTTTACTTCATCTCATGAGAGGAACTCCTTATATCTACCAAGGTGAGGAAATTGGGATGACCAACTATCCGTTTGAAACACTGGATCAAGTAGAAGATATTGAATCCCTCAACTATGCGCGTGAGGCTCTTGAAAAAGGCGTTCCGATGGAAGAAATCATGGATAGTATCCGTGTCATTGGACGTGACAATGCCCGTACCCCTATGCAATGGGATGAGAGCAAAAACGCTGGTTTCTCAACAGGTCAACCTTGGTTGGCAGTTAATCCAAACTATCAAACAATCAACGTTCAAGAAGCACTAGGAAATCCAGAATCTATTTTCTATACCTATCAGAAACTGGTTCAAATCCGTAAGGAGAATAGCTGGCTGATTCGAGCTGACTTTGAATTGCTTGATACGGCTGACAAGGTTTTTGCCTATATCCGTAAAGATGGGGGGCGTCGATTCTTAGTTGTGGCTAACTTGTCCAATGAAGAACAAGACTTGACCGTAGAAGGAAACGTCAAATCTGTCTTGATTGAAAACACTGCGGCTCAAGAAGTTTTTGAAAAACAAATCTTAGCTCCATGGGATGCTTTCTGTGTGGAATTACTATAAACATTTTTTACAAAAAAATCTAAAAATGAAATCGTATAAAAACAAGGGAGGACTGTATGAAAGGCAGAAATCCTTTGTTTTTTTATGACTAAAGTTTATAAACTTTCATTCTCGAAATTCAATTAACTTTACAAATTCCTACTATTTTGGTAAAATAAGTTTATGTTATAAAAACTGACATAAAGGAGAAAGAAGATGAATACAAAAAAGCGTGTCCTTAGTGCAGGCCTGACTTTTGCGGTTGCTTTGCTTTTAGCTGCTTGCGGACAATCAGGTTCAGATACAAAAACTTACTCATCAACCTTTAGTGGAAATCCAACTACATTTAACTATTTATTAGACTACTACGCTGATAATACAGCTATCATTACTAACTTAGTTGATGGTTTGCTTGAAAATGATAATCATGGAAATCTAATTCCATCTTTGGCAGAAGACTGGTCTGTTTCAAGCGACGGTCTAACTTATACCTACAAATTGAGAAAAGATGCCAAATGGTTCACAGCTGACGGTGAAGAGTACGCCCCAGTCAAAGCACAAGATTTTGTGACAGGTATCAAGTACGCAGTGGATAATAAATCACAGGCCATTGACTTGATTCAAAACTCGATCAAGGGTTTGAATGATTATATTACAGGAGCGGATTCTGATTTCTCTAAGGTTGGGGTGAAGGCAATCGACGACCAGACTGTTGAGTATACTTTGGCACGTCCAGAGCCTTACTGGAATTCAAAAACAACCAATAGTATTCTTTTCCCGGTAAATGAAGAGTTTTTAAACTCAAAAGGGAAAGATTTTGGGACCCTATCTCCAGATAGCATTCTCTACAGCGGACCTTATTTGTTAAAAGATTTTACATCAAAATCATCTATCGAGTATGTGAAAAATCCGCATTACTATGATCATGACAAAGTATCAATTGAACACGTAAAATTGGCTTACTTTGATGGTTCAGACCAAGAATTGACCATCCGTAACTTTGAAAGTGGAGCCTACTCTATCGCTGGGGTTTATCCAAATAGTTCTAACTTTGCTAAGACCAAGGAGAAATATAAGGATAATATCATCTATAGCTTGCAGGACAAGACTTCTTGGTATTTCAATTTCAATGTCAATCGTAAGGCTTACAATCACACTGCTAAAACGACAGATGAGCAGAAGAAGTCAACTGAGACAGCTGTCTTGAACAAGAACTTCCGCCAAGCGGTGAACTTTGCCTTGGACCGCACAGCCTATTCTGCCCAGTCAAATGGGGAAGAAGCAGCTAGCAAGACTCTTCGTAACACCCTAGTGCCTCCAACATTTGTCCAAGTTGGAGACAAGACCTTTGGAGAAGTAGTCGCTTCTAAATTGGTTAACTATGGCACAGAATGGTCAGGTATGAACCTGGCAGATGCTCAGGATGCCTATTTCAACAAAGAAAAAGCCCAAGCAAAATTTGCGGAAGCTAAAAAAGAAATGGCAAGTCAAGGTGTGACTTTCCCAATTCACTTGGATGTTGCAGTTGATCAGACAAGTAAAAATGCTGTGACAGGTATGAACTCAGTTAAGCAGACCCTTGAGTCAATTTTAGGTGCTGATAACATTGTCATTGATGTTCAACAACTTTCAACAGATGATTTTAATAACGTAGCTTTCTTGGCACCAACGCCAGCTGATCGTGACTATGATTTGAACTTTGATGGCTGGGTAGGTGACTACCAAGATCCGTCAACTTATCTTAATCCTTTCAATGCTGAGGATGGATTCTACCTCAAGATTTTTGGTTTAGATGCTCAGGAAGATAAAGCTAAAATTGCTAGCTTGGGTCTTGATACCTACACCAAGATGCTCAAAGATGCAGATAGCGAAAATAAAGATGTAGCCAAACGTTATGAAAAATATGCTGAAGCACAGGCTTGGATGATTGACAATTCTCTGATTATGTCAGCTATGTCGAGCGGTGGAACAGCATCTGTAACCAAAGTAACGCCATTTACAAGAGGTTATTCACTAGTCGGCATCAAGGGCGACGGCAATAACTACAAGTACATGAAACTGCAAAAAGACACTGTGACTACCAAGCAGTATGAAGAAGCTAAGACCAAATGGGAGCAAGAAAGCAAAAAAGCAATCGAAAAAGCTCAAAAAGAAGCAGAAAATCATGTCAAATAGATGAACGAGGTTCCGTAAGGGACCTTGTTTGTTATATTTTTGATTCGTATTCCTCTGTCTATGAAACGAGAATGTCAAAATAGGAAGCGATAGATACTATACAGGTTATAAAAAAACAATTATTCCTTCGGAGTGCATTTAGAAGATGTATTGAAAACGCTGATAAAAAAAGGAATAAATGGAAATTATTTCATGATTGTGATATAATAATTCTGATAATCAACATATAGGGGAAAACTATGAATAAACGTTCAAAAAGAGCCCGTTCGGGTAAAGTTAAGCGGAGCATTAATATAGCTTTATTAACCATTTATGTATTATTGGGTGGTTTTTTGCTGTTCTTGATTTTTAGACATAATATATTGGCGTTTAGATACCTGAATGTTATGACGGCAGCTGTAGTGATTTTGGTCGCTTTAGCGAGTCTGCTTTTGATCATTTATAGAAAAGCAGAAAAGTTTACAATTTTCTTTTTAACACTAGCTATTTTAATGAGTTCAGTTTCTTTTTTTGCACTGCAACAATTTGTCGGCTTTACTAGTCATATCAATTCTACGTCAAATTACTCAGAATACTCAATGAGTGTTGTTGTTCTGAAAGATAGTGATGTTCATAATGTCACGCAATTAGATAGTGTTACAGGACCTACGGATACTGATAATGATAATATTCAAAAATTGATAGCTGATATCAAAACTAGTCAGAGCAAAGAATTGACGGTTGAACAAAGCACCTCATACCTTGCAGCTTATAAGAGCTTGGTATCAGGTGAAGCAAAAGCGATTGTCTTAAATAGCGTCTTTGAAAATATTATAGAATCTGAATACCCTGATTACGCATCAAAAATTAGGAAAATCTACACTAAAAATATCACCAAAGAAGTAGCTGCTCCTAAAGTTTCTAAGAACAAATCCTTCAATGTCTATGTGAGTGGTATTGACACTTACGGACCAATTAGTTCAGTTTCTCGTTCAGATGTCAACATTTTGATGACTGTTAATCAAGATTCAAAAAAAATTCTATTGACAACAACCCCTCGAGATTCTTATGTTCCGATTGCTGACGGCGGGAATAATCAAAAAGATAAGTTGACTCATGCAGGTATTTATGGAGTTGACTCCTCTATTCATACTTTGGAAAATCTTTATGGAGTTGATATTAATTACTATGTTCGTCTAAACTTCACTTCGTTCTTGAAATTGATTGACCTTTTAGGTGGTGTAGATGTATACAATGATCAGGAGTTTACATCTCGTCACGGGAAGTTCCACTTCCCAGTAGGAAATGTCCATTTAGATTCTGAACAAGCTCTTGGGTTTGTTCGTGAACGCTATTCGTTGGCTGATGGAGATCGTGACCGTGGTCGTAATCAACAAAAGGTTATTGTCGCAATTATTCAGAAATTAACTTCTACTGAAGCCTTAAAAAATTATAGTGATATTATTCAAGGTTTGCAAGATTCCCTTCAAACAAATATGCCGATCGAAACGATGATAGATTTGATTAATACTCAATTGGAGAGTGGTGGTAGTTATAAAGTCAACTCTCAAGACCTCAAAGGTACAGGTCGAATGGGACTTCCTTCTTATGCTATGCCAGATAGTAACCTCTATATGATGGAAATCGATGATAGTAGTTTAGCAACTGCTAAAAGTGCGATACAAGATGTGATGGAGGGAAGATGATATGATTGATATCCACTCTCACATTGTCTTTGATGTAGATGACGGGCCAAAGTCTATAGAAGATAGTAAAGCTCTTTTAATAGAAGCATATAATCAAGGAGTTCGGATGATTGTTTCGACTTCCCATCGTCGAAAAGGGATGTTTGAGACTCCAGAAGAAAAAATAGCGACGAATTTTTTAAAGGTTCGTGAGATTGCTAAAGAAGTGGCAGATGATTTGGTCATTGCTTACGGAGCAGAGATATACTATACTCCGGATGTTCTAGAAAAATTAGAAAACAAGCGCATTCCTACTCTCAATAACAGTCGTTATGCTTTGATTGAATTTAGTATGAATACACCCTATCGCGATATTCATAAAGGGTTAAGCAATATTTTGATGTTAGGGATTACCCCAGTGATTGCTCATATTGAACGTTATGATGCGTTGGAAAACAATGAAAAACGTGTTAGGGAACTGATTGATATGGGATGCTATACGCAAGTAAATAGTTCTCATGTTCTAAAACCTAAGCTCTTTGGTGAAACCTATAAATTTATGAAAAAGAGAGCCCAATATTTTTTGGAGAGAGACCTGGTTCATGTCATTGCAAGTGACATGCATAACTTAGATAGTAGACCTCCCTACATGGAGGATGCTCGTCAGATTATTTCTAAAAAGTATGGTAGAGACAAGGCGGAAGAGCTATTTGTAGAGAACCCTAGGAAAATTATAATGGATCAAATAATTTAGGAGAAAATATGAAAGAACAAAATACTATGGAAATCGATGTATTTCACCTGTTTAAAATTCTTTGGAAAAGAAAAATTCTAATTGCATTGGTAGCGATTGTAGCTGGAGCCTTAGCTTTTGCCTACAGTGCTTTTATCGTAAAACCGGAGTTCACTAGTACTACACGGATTTATGTAGTCAACCGTAATCAGGGAGATAAGCCTGGTTTGACAAACCAAGACTTGCAAGCTGGATCATACTTAGTTAAAGACTATCGTGAAATTATTTTGTCTCAAGATGTTTTGGAAAAAGTTACATCTAATTTGAAATTAGATCTATCACCAAAAGCTTTGGCTAGTAAAGTCAAGGTAACTGTACCAGTCGATACTCGTATCGTATCTATTTCCGTTAATGATAGAGTCCCTGAGGAAGCTAGTCGTATTGCTAACTCATTGAGAGAAGTAGCAGCTGAAAAGATTATCAGTATCACACGCGTTTCTGATGTCACAACACTTGAAGAAGCTCGTCCGGCTACAGCACCATCTTCTCCAAATATTCGTAGAAATACAATTATCGGGCTACTTGGAGGAACAGCATTTATGGTTATCGCTGTTCTTATCGTTGAACTGGTTGATACACGAGTGAAACGTCCAGAGGATATTGAAGATGTTATGCAAATTGCATTGTTGGGAGTTGTTCCAAATCTGGATAAATTGAAATAGGAGAGAGATATGCCGACATTAGAAATAGCACAGAAAAAATTAGATCTGGCCAAAAAAGCGGAAGAATACTATAATGCCTTGCGTACGAATATACAATTGAGTGGAAATAATTTACAAGTAATTTCTATCACTTCTGTAAAACCGGGTGAAGGAAAGTCAACGACTTCTACAAATATTGCTTGGGCATTCGCGCGTGCAGGTTACAAGACCCTGTTAGTAGATGCTGATATTCGTAATTCTGTCATGTCAGGTGTCTTCAAGTCACGTGAAAAAATTACTGGATTGACAGAATTTTTATCTGGAACAACAGACCTATCTCATGGTTTATGTGATACCAATGTTGAGAATCTATTTGTGGTTCAAGCTGGGTCTATCTCACCCAACCCAACTGCTTTATTGCAAAGTGAAAATTTTAGCACTATGATTGACACACTTCGCAAGTATTTTGATTATATTATTGTTGATACAGCGCCTATTGGTATCGTAATCGACGCAGCTATTATTACACAAAAATGTGATGCATCTGTTTTAGTTACTGCGGCAGGAGAAGCTAACAGAAAAGATGTTCAGAAGGCTAAAGGTCAATTGGAACAAACGAATAAACCATTTTTAGGAGTTGTATTAAATAAATTCAATACTTCAGCTGAGAAATATGGTTCTTACGGTGAGTATGGTTCTTACGGTAAAAAATAGGGGATAGAATAAGGGATAGACTAAGGAAGTAGTTATGGAAGAGAAAGGGATAAAAATATCTCTGGCAGTAATCCAGAGTTTTATAGTAGTGTTACTGGGGTATTCTCTTAGTTTTGTTAAAGAGACAGATATTCTTTCAACAACAATGATTGTCCTATATATTCTCCACTACATAGTATTTTATTTTAGCGATTACGGTCAAGATTTTTTTAGACGAGGGAGTTTGATTGAACTTGTTCGCTTGACAAAATATATCATTTTCTTTGCGTTGGCAATTAGTCTTTCTAATTTCTTTTTAGAAGAACGCTTTAGTATCTCTAGACGAGGCATGGTGTATTTCTTAACCTTACACTCGATTCTAATGTATCTAGTCAATATTTGTATCAAGTATTATTCGAAACGGGTATTTCCTAATTTGAAATGGAGTAAAAAACTATTCTTGATTACAGCAACATCTAGAGTTGAGAAAGTGATGGATAAATTACTTGATGCGGGTGATTTCTTTGGAGAACTGGTGGCAGTTAGTGTATTAGATAAACCTAATTTCCAACATGATACTATTACAGTCGTACCAGTCGAAGATATTTTAAATTTTGCAACTCACGAAGTTGTGGACGAAGTGTTTATCAATCTTCCTAGTGAAGAATATGATATTGGTGAATTTATTTCTCGTTTTGAAACGATGGGAATTGATGTAACGGTTAATCTAAATGCTTTTGACCATAATCTAGGGCGTGACAAAAAAATCCGTGGGATGGCTGGTCTAAATGTCATTACTTTTTCGACGAAATTTTATAAGAATAGTCATGTAATTGCTAAGCGTGTCATAGATATTATTGGTTCTATTTTTGGTTTAATGATTTGTGGTCTAGTTAGTATAGTTCTAGTTCCAGCTATTCGAAAAGATGGTGGACCTGCTATTTTTGCCCAGACTCGCATAGGAAAAAACGGCCGACATTTTACTTTTTATAAATTTAGATCAATGTGTATTGATGCTGAGGATAAAAAGAGAGAATTGTTGGAGAAAAATACCATGCAGGGTGGTATGTTTAAGATGGACAATGATCCTCGCATTACAAAAATTGGTCGCTTTATCCGTAAAACTAGCTTGGATGAACTTCCCCAGTTTTGGAATGTTCTGAAAGGAGATATGAGCCTAGTGGGAACAAGACCGCCAACAGTTGATGAATATGAGACATACACACCTGAACAAAAACGTCGATTGAGTTTTAAACCGGGTATCACTGGACTTTGGCAAGTTAGTGGTAGAAGTGAGATTAAGAATTTTGATGAAGTTGTTAAATTAGATGTAGCTTATATAGACGATTGGACAATTTGGAAAGACATTGAAATTTTACTAAAAACTATTAAAGTTGTACTTATGAGAGATGGAGCGAAGTGATTTTATGAATAAAGTGAGGGAAATTCAACTAGGAGAATTATCTTTATTGAAAAACTTTATTGCTATTTGTAGTAAACATGATTTAAGATATTATGCTTTGGGAGGAACATTGCTAGGAGCCATTCGTCATAAAGGATTTATTCCTTGGGATGATGATATGGATTTAGGGATGCCTCGAAAAGATTATGAAAAATTTTTATCTATTTGTAAAAAAGAACTTCCAGAACATGTTATTTTGAGACTTCATGATGACAATTTAGGTAATACCTCTATTATGGATACATCCTTACAAATTCCATTTGGAGATGAACTATGTAGTCCATTCATAGATATTTTTCCTTTGGATGGTTATCCAGATGATCGTTTTCATTATTTTATTCATACAAACAAAATCAAATTCTATCGTGCACTTTCTAAAATTTCGGTAATCGATCGTCTACATGACAGAGATCGGGGAAGTTTTGAAAATGCAATTGTGAGTATATCAAAAGTTTTGAAATTAAATAAACTTCTAAAAACAGCCACTATTAACAACAAATTACAAAATCTAATTAAACAATATGATTTTGAAACTAGTTCAATAGTAGGTAATGTATTAGGCTCTTACAGAGAATGTGAGCTTGCTAGAAAAGAAGTATTCGGTGAACCACAATTACTAGAGTTTGAGAACTTAGAAATAAGTTGCCATGCAAACCCAGATGAATATTTAACAAAAATATATGGTGATTACATGAAGTTACCAAAAGAAGCCGAGCGTAAGGGTCATTTTGAGTCTACATGGGGAGATTAATTTGAATAGTTTTAATTTAATGGGGGTCAGAATTGACCCTTTAACAATGGATGAAACAGTACAAGAGGTTGAGAAATTTGTAATTGAACAACGTCCTCTTCATTTAATGGGCGTAAACGCTGATAAGATTAACCAATGTCAATCAGATGAAGCTATTAAGAAGATAGTTAACGAGTCTGAGATCATCAATGCAGATGGTGCATCAGTAGTTCTAGCTTCTCGATTTTTGGGCTACCAAGTTCCAGAACGAGTTGCTGGAATTGATTTAATGCAAAGATTATTAAAATTAGCCGATGAAAAATCTTATTCAGTGTATTTTTTTGGTGCTAAAGAAGAAGTTTTGCAAGATATGTTACAAAATTTTAAAGAAGAGTATCCAAATCTACGAGTTGTTGGACATCGTAATGGTTATTTTTCTGAGGAAGATGAGCAAGATATTCAGGAAGATATTCGTGAAAAGAATCCCGACTTTGTATTTGTTGGAATTACTTCACCTAAAAAAGAATACATCATCCAAAAATTTATGGATAATGGAGTGAATTCTATTTTTATGGGTGTAGGTGGTAGTTTTGATGTATTGTCTGGTCACATTCAGCGTGCCCCACTTTGGATGCAGAAATTAAACTTGGAGTGGTTGTTCCGAGTTGCTAATGAGCCAAAGCGTCTCTTTAAACGATACTTTGTAGGGAATGTTACCTTTATTAAGCGAGTTTTAGATGAGAAACGAAAAACGAAAAAATAATATTTTACATATTTCACGAACGATGGATATTGGTGGTGCTGAGAGAATCGTGTACCAGTTGAGTTCTGATTTGAAAGATGAGTTTGATAGTGTACATGTAGCTTCTACAGGAGGCCTTTGGGAACCAAAATTAGAGGCCCAAGGAATTATCCATCATAAAATTCACGATATAGACAGCAAAAATCCCCTTACTGTGTTGAAGCTGCTTCTTACTATTTATCAAATTATTAAGACAAATGATATTACTCTGGTTCATACGCATCATCGAATGGCAGCTTTTTATATTCGTTTGTTAAAACTGATTAATCCCAAGCTAGTCCACGTTTACACTGCTCATAATGTCTTTAAAGATAAGTTGTCTTTATATAGATTTTCACTGAAAAATGCCTATAGTATTGCAGTGGGTCAAGCAGTTAATCAAAATTTGAAAGATGATGTGGGAGTTGCAGACAGCACTGTTATCTATAACGGAGTGATCTTGAAACAGTCAAATAGACAAGTTGATGAGATTATGAAGTTTGATGGAATCAAGCTAGGCTGTATTGCAAGATTATCTGAACAAAAAGGTTTGACCTATTTGATTGATGCTATTTCTTTGATTTCAGATGAAAACCTTCGTTTATTTATCGTTGGGGATGGAGAACTTAGAGCCGAATTAGAAAACAAGGTTAAAGAACGAAATCTGGAAGATAAAGTATCTTTTTTAGGATATAGACAGGATATAGTCGAGTGTATTAATAGTTTTGATTTCCTAGTGTCTTCGTCATTATTTGAGGGCTTGGCTCTAAATGTTATCGAAGCATTTATGAATGGAAAAACCATGGTTGCGACAGATATTCCTGGCATTAATGAAGTTGTTACAAAAGAAAATGGGATCTTGGTTCCTGCTAAAGATGCTAGGGCCTTAGCTTCTGCTATTGAGAGTCTGGCGACTGACTCAACTCTTAGAACTAGGTTAGCTCATCAAGCTAAAAAAGATTATGAAGAGAAGTTTAGTTATCCTTTATTTTTAGAGAATTATCGTAAATTTTATCAAAAACTAATGGGAGATTCAAAATGAAAAAAGTAATGTTAGTTTTTGGGACGCGTCCAGAAGCAATAAAAATGTGTCCCTTAGTGAATGAACTGAAGAAAAATGATTCAATCAAAACACTTGTGTGTGTAACCGGTCAACATAAAGAAATGTTAGAGCAAGTTTTAGATGTCTTTAAAGTTGTTCCTGATTATGATTTAGGAATTATGAAGGCAAATCAAACACTATTTACAATCACGACAAGTATTTTAGATAAAATTCAAGCAGTTTTAGAGCAGGAAAAACCAGATATTGTTCTTGTTCATGGGGATACTACAACCACTTTTGCGACAGCTTTAGCTGCATTTTACATGGGAATTAAAGTTGGACATGTAGAGGCAGGATTGAGAACTTATAATCTTCAAAGCCCATTTCCTGAAGAGTTCAATCGTCAGACTACTTCAATTATTGCGGATTTCAATTTTGCTCCGACAGAAGTGGCTAAAGAGAATCTTCTAAAAGAGGGAAGAGAGAATATCTATGTTACCGGAAATACTGTTATTGATGCCTTGAAAACAACTGTTCAAGAACATTATGATCATCCTATTTTGGAGTGGGTTAAGGACAGTAAACTAATCATGCTGACAGCCCATAGACGTGAAAATCTTGGTCAACCTATGGAAAATATGTTTAATGCAGTTAATCGTATCCTGAATGAGTTTGAAGATGTTAAAGTCGTATATCCTATTCACAAGAATCCTAAGGTTCGTGAGTTAGCAAGTAAGGTGTTTGGCGACAATGAACGTATGAAAATCATTGAACCTCTAGAAGTCATTGATTTCCATAATTTTATGAATCAAAGCTACATGATTTTAACAGATTCTGGTGGTGTACAAGAAGAAGCACCTTCTTTAGGTAAACCAGTATTGGTAATGCGTGATACAACAGAACGTCCAGAGGGAATTGCTGCAGGAACCTTGAAATTGGTAGGAACAGAAGAAGAAAATATTTATACTAATTTCAAACTGCTTCTAGAAGATGAAACAGAGTACAGCAAGATGAGTAAAGCAAGTAATCCATATGGAGATGGAAAAGCTTGTGAGCGTATTGTTGATATCATTTTGGAAGGATTATCATAATGGATCAGATTTCTATTGTTGTACCAGTGTACAATGTTGAGAACTGTTTGAGTTATTGTGTAGAAAGTCTAAGACAACAAACATATAAAAATATTGAAATAATCCTAGTAGATGATGGTTCGACGGATAGTTCTGGAGAAATTTGTGACCAATATGCTCGAGAAGATGACAGAATAAAAGTTTTGCATATTGAAAATGGGGGATTGTCCAATGCCCGCAATACTGGGGTAAAAGAATCTTCAACAGATTGGATTGTTTTCATTGATTCAGACGATTATTATGACCATAGAGCCATTGAATATTTAGTAGAACTTAGAGATAAGTATAGAGTTGATCTTGTAGCAACTCCAGTGATTGAAGTTAGAAACTATGAAAATAGTGATTTCCTAGGAGATTTCAGAGAAAAATATTCTGGAAAATTAGATCGTAGAACAGCTTTAGAACAAATGTTTTATGGAAATTATGTTGGGACACATTCAGGTGGTAAACTATATAAGAAAGAAATCTTATTAAGGTTTCCATATCCTAATGGGATGTTGTATGAAGATTTAGCTCTTGCTTATGAGCACATTGCTTCTTGTGAAAATATTGCTGTTAGTGATCTAAATCTTTATAAATACTATCGAAGACCAGGAAGTATTGTAAATTCTAAGTATAGTGATCGTCTCTTAGATTTTTACAAGGCAATGGAATGGAATAGAAGTTATGTTGAACGAGACTATTCAGGTGATAGGGATATGAGAAGAGCCTTGAATGTTCGCTATGTTTTTAATGGTCTGCATATTGTACATGCTATGCTTAGTTCAGATATGTATGCTGAAGTTAATAAAATTAGAAAAGAATACATTCAATATTTCAAAGATGTTATTCCGAATTCAAATGTTACAAGGAAAAATAAATTGAAATATATATTGTTTCTCGTATCTGCAAAATTGTATAACACTATTCGAAATAAGATTGGATAATTTAAACAAACTTAGGTAAAAATATGAAAATAAAAATAAAATTATCAGAGTTATTATATTTTTCAGCTTTCTTTATTTGGTTGCTTTTTAATTTTATAGCTCAAACAAACTTAGTCTATAAATACCCTGAAATTTATCGTTTTCGAATAGTTGCTATGATAGTGTCTATTGTCATACTTCTGTTTAAACTACTATTAGAGAGACACTCGAGTAAGTTTCTGATATTCTTCTTTTCAGCTTTCTGCTTGGCTATAATTATCGGGATTACAACACATAAGCTTTTTGATGCCCTCACAATAATTTCAACAATCTTATTTATTATTTCTATAAACAATGTGAATTTTAGAAAAGTTTTGATTCTCTGGACAGTTTCGATAGTACTATTAATGATTTCTATATATGGTCTATTAAAGTTTGGCATTATTGAAAATACGCTGAGGGTTCAATTAGGAGGGCGATTCCGTTTTAGCCAAGGATACCAATATGTTACTCTCGGTGCTAATTATTTATTTCATCTGACTTTGGTATATCTATATTTAAGAAAAAGTAAAATCAGATTGTCAGAAATTTTATTGTTTGGAATACTGAATTATTATTTTTACGTTAATACTGATACGAAATCAGCTTTCTTTCTTTCAATTCTAGCATTAGTATTGGTGTACATATTTAAAAATAAAGTAGTTAGTCAAAAAATCCTGAATGCCATTGGTAAAATTACGTTGACTGCAGGGATTCTTATTCCTATCATTTTGACTTATTTTTATAACGCAAACAGTAAACTCTTTCAAATTTTAAACGTAGCTTTGACAGGAAGACTAAGTTTAGGACATAAGACACTATCTTTATATGGTGTACATCTGTTTGGTCAAAGAATTGATTGGGAATTGCAACAAAGGGCTACGTCTGTTTTTGATAATTATTTATACGTTGATTCATCTTTTGTAAATATTTTGTTGCATTATGGAGTGATTCTACTAGTTGTTATTTGGTATAGTTTCTATCAACTAAATAAAAGAGGACACTTTAATACAGTTGAGATGCTTGTTTTTATTGTACTGATACTTCACTCAATGTTTGATCCACAATTTTTTGAATTAATGTACAATCCATTATTGTTATTGATGGGTATTTCTTGGAGTAAGTATAGGTATAATTATCAAGATGTTTAAAGTTTTTGTGTTATATGTATCCTTGGTTCTAAATTGAGGCTAGTTAAGTGATTTTTGTGCCAAAAAAGTTTAATCTATTTCACATCATCATTTTTGGACAGACTAATTTTCGCCGTTTATAATAGTAGTTAAGTGAGGAATATGCTCCCTATGAAGGTTCTTAAAAATTATGCATACAATCTTTCATATCAATTATTAGTCATTATTTTACCGATTATTACGACTCCATATGTTACCAGAGTATTTAGTTCTGATGATTTAGGAACTTATGGTTATTATAATTCTATTGTTACCTACTTTATCCTGTTGGCTACCTTGGGGGTAGCCAATTATGGTACAAAGGAAATTTCTGGTAATCGAAAAGCAATTCGTAAAAATTTCTGGGGAATTTATACTTTACAACTTGGAGCAACCATCTTATCACTGACTCTCTATATTTTGCTTTGTCTCACTTTTTCGTTAATGCAAAACCCAGTAGCTTATATTTTAGGATTAAGTTTACTTTCTAAAGGTTTAGATATTTCTTGGCTATTCCAAGGTTTAGAGGATTTTCGAAAAATTACAGTCAGAAATATTACAGTGAAACTAGTTGGCGTCATTGCTATTTTTCTATTTATAAAATCAGCTAGCGACCTATATTTATATGTGTTCTTGCTTACCATTTTTGAATTGTTGGGACAACTAAGTATGTGGTTGCCGGCAAGAGAGTTTATTGGGAAACCGCACTTTGATTGGGAATATGCTAAGCAGCATTTGAAGCCAGTTATCTTATTGTTTTTACCTCAGATTGCCATATCGCTCTATGTTACTTTGGATCGTACAATGCTGGGAGCTTTAGCTTCAACAAAAGATGTAGGAATCTATGATCAAGCATTGAAACTTGTTAATATTTTATTGACCCTAGTGACTTCATTGGGAAGTGTCATGTTACCACGAGTTTCAAATCTTTTATCATCAGGGGATCATAAAGCAGTTAATAAAATGCATGAGATGTCATTTCTAATTTATAATTTGGTTATTTTCCCCATTATGGCAGGTATGTTAATTATAAACGATGATTTTGTTAACTTTTTTCTGGGAAAAGATTTTCAAGATGCACGCTATGCAATAGCTATTATGATTCTAAGAATGTTCTTTATTGGTTGGACAAATATTATGGGGATTCAAATTTTGATTCCCCATAATAAAAATAGAGAGTTCATGCTTTCAACTACAATTCCTGCTATTGTTAGTGTTGGATTAAATCTTCTCTTTCTTCCCAAATTGGGCTATATAGGGGCAGCAATTGTATCTGTTTTAACAGAGTCTCTGGTTTGGGCTATACAGTTATTCTTTACTCGCTCTTATCTAAGAGATGTTCCGATTATAGGAACTATGATAAAAATTATGATTTCATCAGGATTGATGTATGGAATTCTGTTTTTTGTAAAAGACTTATTGAATTTACCGTCTGTATTAAATGTAGTACTTTCTACTATTTTGGGGACAATAATTTATATCAGTTTAATTTTGATTTTTAAAGTTATAAATCTACGAGATATAAAACAACAGTTATTCAGAAATAAAGGGGTGTAATATGTACGATTATTTAATCGTTGGTGCTGGGTTGTCTGGAGCAATTTTTGCTTATGAAGCAACCAAGCGTGGAAAAAAAGTAAAAGTTATTGATAAACGTGACCACATTGGTGGAAATATCTACTGTGAGAATGTTGAAGGAGTCAATGTTCATAAATATGGTGCCCATATCTTCCATACTTCTAATAAGAAAGTTTGGGATTATGTTAATCAGTTTGCTGAATTTAACAACTACATCAACTCGCCTGTGGCTAATTACAAGGGTAGCCTTTATAATCTACCTTTCAATATGAATACTTTCTATGCTATGTGGGGGACAAAAACTCCTCAAGAGGTCAAAGATAAGATTGCTGAGCAAACGGCTCACATGAAGGACGTTGAACCTAAAGACTTGGAAGAACAGGCTATCAAGTTGATCGGTCCAGATATTTATGAAAAGTTGATTAAAGGATACACTGAAAAGCAATGGGGACGTTCCGCGACTGACCTTCCCCCCTTTATCATTAAACGTCTACCAGTTCGTTTGACTTTTGATAATAACTACTTCAATGACCGTTACCAAGGTATTCCAATTGGGGGGTATAATGTTATCATTGAAAATATGCTGAAAGATGTTGAAGTAGAACTTGGAGTTGACTTTTTTGCCAATCGTCAGGAATTAGAAGCTTCTGCTGAAAAAGTTGTTTTTACAGGGATGATTGACCAATACTTCGATTATAAACATGGTGAATTAGAATACCGTAGCCTTCGTTTTGAGCATGAAGTTCTAGATGAAGAAAACTATCAAGGAAATGCAGTTGTAAACTATACAGAACGAGAAATTCCTTATACTCGTATTATTGAGCATAAACATTTTGAGTATGGTACGCAAGATAAAACGGTCATTACTCGTGAATACCCAGCAGATTGGAAACGAGGAGATGAACCTTATTATCCAATCAATGATGAGAGAAACAATGCTATGTTTGCTAAGTATCAAGAAGAAGCAGCGCAGAATGATAAGGTCATTTTCTGCGGACGTTTGGCCGATTATAAATACTACGACATGCATGTGGTCATTGAACGTGCCCTAAATGTTGTAGAGGAAGAGTTTAAATAAGATAACGAAGGATAAAATTGATAGATGAAATATTATCTAAAAGAAGAATTTCTGAAGGATTCTGGTGCACGAAATGCGGGAAATAAGGCTCGAAATGATGTTGAAGAAATAGTAGTTCGTGAGGGCTATAGTCCTTTGTTATTGATGGTAGATGATTGGTATCAAATGGGGACTATTAGAGCTCAACGACATAAGGCCAAAGCCCTATCTAAAGCTATCTCTAAGTTGAAGGAAGGGGATCAGCTACTGATTCAATTTCCTATGCTTCATCATAGTTTCTTTACGACTCATTTAGTCAAAAGAATCCAACGTAAAGGAGTGAAGGTTCACTTTATTATCCATGACTTAGAAGTTTTGCGCTATGCTAATTTGGATACAGTACCCTTGAAGCATAAAATTCGTGTTCATCTTCAAGAGTCAAGTCTTTTGAAACAAGCTGATGGTCTTATTGCTCATAATCCAGTTATGAAATCAGTGCTTGTTGATAAGGGGATTTCTGAGAAAAAAATAGTTAGTTTAGGCATTTTTGACTATCTGATCCCGAATTATCAGGACAAAGAAGATTTATCTAAGGAAGGGGCTATTATTGTAGCTGGAAATTTAGCCAAAGAAAAAGCAGGTTACTTATATGAGTTGCCTGCAAGACCGGCCTATAACCTCTATGGTGTTGGTTTTGATGAGGCTAGAAAGCTATCAAATGCAACCTATTTTGGTTCCTTTCTTCCAGATGAACTACCATCAGCATTAGAAGGAAGCTTTGGTTTGGTTTGGGACGGTGATAGTTCTAAAACTTGTAGCGGAGTGTTTGGTGAGTATTTGAGATACAATAATTCCCACAAGGCATCCCTTTATTTGGCTTCTGGTTACCCTATTATTGTCTGGGGGCAATCTGCTTTGGCTAATTTCGTCTTAGAAAAAGAGTGTGGAATTAGTGTTGAGAGTTTACTTGACTTGGAAGAAGTATTGGACAATTTGTCTCAAGAAGAGTATCAGGATTTGGTCAAAAATGCTAAGGCCGTAGGTCAAAAAATTCGTGAGGGTTCTTATCTTCTTTCTGCATTGCAATCTTTAAAATAATGAATCTAAAAATGACTTAAATAGATGGATGAGGGAGTTACTGGATTCCCTCTTTTCTTATAGTTAAAAAGAGATTAAAAAATGAAATAAGATTCGATAGTTGTCAGAAAATAACAACTAAACATGAAAATTCAGAAAAATATATTGACAATAGATTGCAAAGGGTCTATAATGGATAGAAAAACAAAGGAGAATACTATGAAAACAAGGAAAGTATTGGCTCTTGCGGGAGTAACTTTATTAGCAGCAGGTGTCTTAGCTGCTTGTTCTGGCTCAGGGTCTAGTGCAAAAGGTGAGAAAACTTTTTCTTATGTTTACGAAACAGATCCAGATAACCTGAACTACTTGACAACTGGTAAGGCAGCAACTACTGACATTACTAGTAATGTGATTGATGGATTGCTTGAAAATGACCGCTATGGTAACTTTGTGCCATCTATGGCTGAGGATTGGTCTGTATCTAAGGACGGCTTGACTTACACTTATACAATCCGTAAAGATGCCAAGTGGTACACATCTGAAGGAGAAGAGTATGCGTCTGTGAAAGCTCAAGACTTTGTAACAGGACTTAAGTATGCGACAGATAAGAAATCAGAAGCCCTTTACTTGGTACAGGATTCAATTAAAGGTTTGGATGCATACGCTAAAGGGGAAACTAAAGATTTCTCTCAAGTTGGGATTAAAGCGATTGACGATCAAACAGTTCAATACACTTTGAACAAACCTGAAAGTTTTTGGAATTCTAAAACAACAATGGGTGTCTTAGCACCAGTTAATGAAGAGTTTTTAAACTCTAAGGGAGATGATTTTGGGAAAGCAACAGATCCAAGCAGTATCCTTTATAACGGACCTTTCTTGTTGAAATCATTGGTCGCTAAATCTTCAGTAGAATTTGAAAAGAATCCAAACTACTGGGATAAGGACAATGTTCACATTGATAAGGTAAAACTTTCATTCTGGGATGGTCAAGATACAGGAAAACTTGCAGAAAACTTCAAAGATGGAAGCTTTACAATGGCTCGTCTCTTCCCGACAAGCGCAAGTTATCCTGAACTTGAAAAAGAGTTTAAAGACAACATCGTTTATACACCACAAGATTCTACTACTTATTTAGTAGGTACTAATATTGATCGCCAGTCTTATAAGTACACTTCTAAGACGACAGATGAACAAAAGACTTCAACCAAGAAAGCTCTTCTAAACAAAGATTTCCGTCAAGCTCTTGCCTTTGGTTTTGATAGAAAAGCCTATGCTTCTCAAGTGAATGGTGCGAATGGGGCAACTAAACTGCTTCGTAACTTGTTTGTTCCTCCTACATTTGTACAGGCAGATGGAAAGAACTTTGGCGAAATGGTCAAAGACAAATTGGTGACTTATGGGGATGAATGGAAGGATGTGAACCTTGCTGATGCCCAAGATGGACTATATAATCCTGAAAAAGCGAAAGCAGAGTTTGCTAAAGCTAAGACAGCTCTCCAAGCAGAAGGCGTTCAATTCCCAATCCACTTGGATATGCCAGTTGACCAAACCAATACAACAAAAGTTCAACGTGTCCAATCTTTTAAACAATCACTTGAAGAAACATTAGGAACTGACAATGTCGTCATTGATATCCAACAACTTCAAAAAGATGAAGTTCTCAATGTTACCTACTTTGCTGAAACGGCTGCTGGACAAGATTGGGATGTCTCAGATAACGTTGGATGGGGACCAGACTACATTGACCCATCTACCTACCTTGATATTCTCAAACCATCTGTAGGGGAAAGTACAAAGACTTACCTAGGATTTGACTCTGGAACAAACAACGCTGCGGCTAAGCAAGTTGGTTTGGAAGACTACGAAAAAATGGTTGTGGAAGCTGGTGAAGAAGTGAATGACATTTCAAAACGTTATGAAAAATATGCTGCTGCCCAAGCTTGGTTGACCGACAGTGCCTTGCTAATCCCAACAACTTCTAAAACTGGTCGTCCAATGTTGTCTAAGATGGTACCATTCACACTTCCATTTGCTTATTCTGGAAACAAAGGAACAAGTGAAGCTCACTTGTATAAATACCTTGATGTACAAGATAAACCAGTAACAACAGAAGAATACCAAAAAGCCCAAGAAAAATGGATGAAAGAAAAAGAAGAGTCTAATAAAAAAGCTCAAGAAGAACTCGCAAAACATGTGAAGTAGATTTTAAACATCTATAGAAACTGATTGATAAAGGGTTTGGCATTCGATAGGAATGCTAAATCCTTTTTATTATGTTACAATTTTCCCCTTAATTTCAGAGTATGGTTTTGTCAGAATGAAGAAAAAAATTAGCAATTTTCCTAGCTTTTCTATTGCTTTATCTATTAAAAATTGTTATATTAAAAGTGTAATTATTTTTATAAACGTTAAGCATTGCACTTTTCAGATAGAAAGGAGTATTTTTCGAATAAGAAATGTAAACGCTTACGAAGATTGGTGAAAGGAATCAGGAGTTAATGGATAAACGATTTTTTGAAAAACGATGTACATACAGCATTCGTAAATTTGCACTAGGTGCTGCTTCAGTTATGATTGGGGCTAGTTTTTTTGCTACTGCTCCAGTAATGGCTAACACACCAACAGTTGGCTCAACAGATAATTTGCCAAGTGAACTGGCTGATTTGGATAAAAAAGCGAGCGATAATGGACGAGAGTTCGATAAGGAAGCTGCAGCAGCAAATCCAGGTTCTGCTGAAACAACAGACGGACCAAAAACTGAAGAAGAGTTATTAGCTCTTGAAAAGGAAAACAAAGAAACTACTGACAAGTTGCCGAAAGAATTGGAAGGCAAAGTTGAAAAAGCTACTGATAATGGTAAAGAGGTAAATAAAGATCAATTAGCACAAGATACTGGTAGTCTAGTTCCTGAAGATGTTGCCAAAACAAAAAATGGAGAATTGAACTATGGCGCTACTGTTAAGATTAAGACTCCATCAGGAGAAGGTAGTGGTATTGTCATTGGTAAGGATCTTGTTTTGACTGTTTCTCACAACTTTATCAAGGATCAACAAGATGGAAATATTCGTAAGGTTGTGGATAATGATAAAGGGGATGGCGATATTTTTAGTATATCCTACCTTGGTTTAGATGATGTAAAATTTAGCAAGAAAGATGTGATTCACTGGGATCGGGATGGCTATCTAAAGGGTTATAAGAACGATTTGGCTCTTGTAAGATTGCGTACAGTTCTTGAAAATGCTCCTGTAGAAGTTACTGAAAAGCCAGTTGTTAAGAAAGTTGGGGATAAAGTCAATATGTTTGGCTATCCTGCTGGTAAGTTGGCACCAGTTATTAACAGTGCTGTGGATTTTGCTGAATCTTATGGTGAAGGTGTTCAAGGAGTTGGTTATCAAGGCGGACAACCAGGTGCTAGCGGTGGCGGTATCTTTGACACGGATGGTAAATTGATTGGCGTTCATCAAAATGGTGTGGTCGGTGTCCGTAGTGGAGGGATCCTTTTCTCTCCAGCTCAATTAAAATGGATTCAAGATCATATTAAGGGAATCTCTAGTTCAAAACCAGCGAATTTAGAGGAAACTGAAAAACCAGTTGAAGAAAAGCCAAAAGCAGATAAGCCGAAAGAAGAAAAACCAGCGACAGCTAAGTCAGAGACACCAAAGGAAGTCACTCTTGAATGGCAAACTGTAGCAAGAAAAGAACAGCAAGGGACTGTTGCTATTCGTGAAGAAAATGGTGTTCGTTACAATAAGTTGTCTTCAACAGATCAAAATGACAATGCCAGCAAACCAGCCTTATTTGAAAAACAAGGACTGACTGTGGATGCGAATGGGAATGCGAATGTAGATCTCACTTTCAAAGAAGAATCTGAAACAGGCAAATCACGTTTTGGTGTTTTCTTGAAATTTAAAGATACAAACAATAATGTCTTTGTTGGATATGATAAATCAGGTTGGTTCTGGGAATACAAGACACCAGGTAATAGCACATGGTATCAGGGTGGTCGTGTTGCAGCTCCAGTAAATGGCTCAGTGAATCATCTGACTATTAGCTTAAAATCAGATGGTCAGCTGAATGCAACAAATAATGATGTAAAACTTTTTGATACGGTTACTTTGCCAGCTGCTGTTAATGAAAATCTTAAAAATGAAAAGAAAATCTTACTTAAAGCTGGTACATATGGTGCTGAAAAGACAGTTGTAAATATTAAGACTGACAATCAAGACGGAGTTCAAGCTACTGAAGCTACTGCTGAAAAAGAAACTGGTGCGGTGGTAGATGATAGTAAAGTGACTTATGATACTATCCAGTCTAAAGTACTAAAAGCGGTGATTGACCAAGCCTTTCCACGTGTCAAGGAATATACGCTAAATGGCCATACTTTACCTGGACAGGTTCAACAGTTCAATCAAGTATTTATCAATAACCATAAAATCACTCCTGAGGTTACTTATAAGAAAATTAATGAAACAACTGCAGAATATGAAATGAAACTCCGTGATGAGGCTAATCTTATCAATGCGGATATGACAGTTCGTCTGCAAGTTGTGGACAATCAATTACATTTTGATGTAACTAAGATTGTCAACCACAATCAAGTCACTCCAGGTCAAAAGATTGACGATGAAAGAAAATTACTCTCTACTATTAGTTTCCTCGGGAATGCTTTAGTATCTGTTTCTAGTGAGCAAGCTGGTGCTAAGTTTGATGGGGCAACTATGTCAAACAATACGCATGTCAGCGGGGATGATCATATTGAAGTAACCAATCCAATGAAGGATTTGGCTAAGGGTTACATGTATGGATTTGTTTCTACAGATAAGCTTGCTGCAGGTGTTTGGAGTAATTCTCAAAACAGCTACGGTGGTGGTTCTAATGACTGGACTCGTTTGACAGCCTATAAAGAAACCGTTGGAAATGCCAACTATGTCGGAATTCATAGTTCTGAGTGGCAATGGGAAAAAGCTTATAAGGGTATTGTCTTCCCAGAGTACACTAAAGAACTTCCAAGTGCTAAGGTTGTGATTACTGAAGATGCTAATGCGGATAAAAAAGTGGACTGGCAAGATGGTGCCATTGCTTATCGTAGTATCATGAACAATCCTCAAGGCTGGGAAAAAGTCAAGGATATCACAGCTTACCGTATCGCGATGAACTTTGGTTCTCAAGCACAAAATCCATTCCTTATGACCTTGGATGGTATCAAGAAGATCAATCTCCATACAGATGGTCTTGGACAAGGTGTTCTCCTTAAAGGTTATGGTAGTGAAGGTCATGACTCAGGCCACTTGAACTATGCTGATATTGGTAAACGTATTGGTGGTGTCGAAGACTTCAAGGCTTTGATTGAGAAAGCGAAGAAATATGGAGCTCATCTAGGTATCCACGTCAACGCTTCTGAAACTTATCCTGAGTCTAAATACTTTAACGAAAATATTCTTCGTAAGAATCCAGATGGAAGCTACAGCTATGGTTGGAACTGGCTAGATCAAGGTATTAACATTGATGCTGCTTACGACTTGGCGCATGGTCGCTTAGCTCGCTGGGAAGAATTGAAGAAAAAACTTGGTGAAGGTCTCGACTTTATCTATGTGGACGTTTGGGGCAATGGTCAATCAGGTGATAATGGTGCCTGGGCTACCCACGTTCTTGCTAAAGAAATTAACAAACAAGGCTGGCGCTTTGCGATCGAGTGGGGTCATGGTGGTGAATACGACTCTACCTTCCAACACTGGGCAGCTGACTTGACCTATGGTGGCTACACTAATAAAGGTATCAACAGTGCCATCACGCGCTTTATCCGCAACCACCAAAAAGATTCTTGGGTTGGGGATTACAGAAGTTACGGTGGTGCAGCGAACTATCCACTTCTAGGTGGCTACAGCATGAAAGACTTTGAAGGTTGGCAAGGAAGAAGTGACTACAATGGCTATGTAACCAACTTATTTGCTCATGATGTCATGACCAAGTACTTCCAACACTTCACTGTAAGTAAATGGGAAAATGGTACACCAGTCACCATGTCTGATAACGGTAGCACTTATAAGTGGACTCCAGAAATGCGAGTGGAATTGGTAGATGCTGATAATAACAAAGTTGTTGTGACTCGTAAGTCAAATGATGTCAATAGCCCGCAATACCGTGAACGTACAGTGACTCTCAATGGACGTGTCATCCAAGATGGTTCAGCTTACTTGACTCCATGGAACTGGGATGCAAATGGTAAGAAACTTGCTAGTGATAAGGAAAAGATGTACTACTTCAATACGCAAGCTGGTGCAACAACTTGGACGCTTCCTAGCGATTGGGCAAAGAGTAAGGTTTATCTTTACAAGCTAACTGACCAAGGTAAGACAGAAGAGCAAGAATTAACTGTAAAAGATGGCAAGATTACCCTTGATCTTACTGCAAATCAACCATACGTTCTCTACCGTTCAAAACAAACCAATCCTGAAATGTCATGGAGCGAAGGCATGCACATCTATGACCAAGGATTTAACAGTGGAACTTTGAAACACTGGACTATTTCTGGTGATGTTTCTAAGGCAGAAATTGTCAAATCACAAGGCGCAAATGAAATGCTTCGTATCCAAGGCAATAAGAGCACAGTCAGCCTTACTCAGAAACTGACTGGCTTGAAACCAAATACTAAGTATGCCGTTTATGTCGGTGTTGATAATCGTAGTAATGCTAAGGCAAGTATCACAGTAAATACTGGTGAAAAAGAAGTGACTAGCTATACCAATAAGTCACTAGCTCTTAACTATGTCAAGGCCTATGCCCATAATACTCGTCGTGACAATGCTACAGTTGATGATACAAGTTACTTCCAAAACATGTATGCCTTCTTTACAACGGGTTCAGATGTATCAAATGTCACTCTTACTTTGAGTCGTGAAGCTGGTGATGAAGCAACTTACTTTGATGAAATTCGTACCTTTGAAAACAATTCAAGTATGTACGGAGATAATCATGATACAGGTAAAGGAACATTTAAACAAGACTTTGAAAATGTTGCTCAAGGGATTTTCCCATTTGTAATTGGTGGTATCGAAGGAGTTGAGGATAATCGCACTCACTTATCTGAAAAACATGATCCATATACACAACGTGATTGGAATGGTAAGAAAGTCGATGATGTTATCGAAGGAAATTGGTCATTGAAGACAAATGGACTAGTGAGCCGTCGTAACTTGGTTTACCAAACAATTCCTCAAAACTTCCGTTTTGAAGCTGGTAAGACTTATCGTGTAACCTTTGAATACGAAGCAGGATCTGACAATACCTACGCCTTTGTAGTCGGTAAGGGAGAATTCCAATCAGGACGTCGCGGTAATCAAGCAAGTAATTTGGAAATGCATGAACTACCAAATACTTGGACAGATTCTAAGAAAGCTAAGAAGGTAACCTTCCTCGTAACAGGTGCAGAAACAGGCGATACTTGGGTGGGTATCTACTCAACTGGTAACGCAAGCAATACTCGTGGAGATTCTGGTGGAAATGCTAACTTCCGTGGTTACAATGACTTTATCATGGATAAACTTCAAATCGAGGAAGTCACTCTAACTGGTAAGATGTTGACAGAAAATGCTCTGAAGAACTACTTGCCAACGGTTGCCATGACCAACTATACTAAGGAATCTATGGATGCCTTGAAGGAAGCTGTCTTTAACCTCAGTCAAGCAGATGATGACATTAGTGTAGAAGAAGCGCGTGCTGAGATTGCTAAGATTGACGCTCTGAAGAATGCCTTGGTACAAAAGAAAACAGCCTTGGTAGCAGAAGACTTTGAAAGTCTGAATGCTCCAGCTCAAGCGGGAGAAGATTTAGCAAATGCCTTTGATGGTAACTTGTCAAGTCTATGGCATACATCTTGGAATGGTGGAGATGTTGGTAAACCTGCAACTATGGTCTTGAAAGAAGCGACAGAAATCACAGGCTTCCGTTATGTGCCACGCGGATCAGGATCAAATGGTAATTTGCGAGATGTGAAATTGGTTGTGACAGATGAGTCTGGTAAAGAACATACTTTCACTGCAACTGATTGGCCAGATAACAATAAACCAAAAGATATTGACTTTGGTAAGACAATCAAGGCTAAGAAAATTGTTTTGACAGGTACTAAGACTTATGGAGACGGTGGTGATAGATATCAAGCCGCTGCTGAGTTGATATTTAGTCGTCCACAGGTTGCAGAAACAACTCTTGATTTGTCAGGTTATGAAACAGCTTTATCAAAAGCTCAAAAATTAACCAGCAAAGAGAATCAAGAGGAAGTAGCAAGTGTAGTAGCTAGCATGAAATATGCTATGGATAACCATCTCTTGACTGAAAGAATGGTTGCCTACTTTGCAGAATATCTCAACCAACTACAAGATCAGACTGTGAAACCAGATGCTCCTACAAGTAGTAAAGGTGAAGAGGCAGCACCAATTCTTGAAGTGCCTGAGTATAAAGGTCCGCTTGGAACAGCAGGTGAAGAAGCAGCACCAATTCTTGATGTACCTGAGTATAAAGGACCACTTGGAACAGCAGGTGAAGAAGCAGTTGTTAATGAAGTTCCAGAATACAAAGGTGGAGCCAATGCGGTAGAAGCAGCTGTCAATGAAGTTCCAGAATACAAAGGTGGAGCCAATGCAGTAGAGGCCTTGGTTCATGAATTACCTGAATATAAAGGCGACGCTAATGCAGTAGAAGCAGCTGTCAATGAAGTTCCAGAATACAAAGGTGGAGTCAATGCAGTAGAAGCTTTGGTAAACGAAAAGCCAGCCTACACAGGGCTATTGGCTACAGCAGGCGATCAAGCAGCACCAACTATTGAAAAACCTGAGTATCAGATTAGTCAATTGGGCCAAGGTAAACTTGCAGAATCTATAACTTCAGTTTCAACAGAAGATAAGAAGAGATTGCCAGAAACGGGAGAAAGCCAATCTGATACAGCTATCTTCCTAGCTAGCATCAGTCTCGCCTTATCTGCTGCTGTCCTTGCAACAAAACGTAAAGAAAATTAAAGAAGACTGGATTTTAGAGTTTACCGGAACTAGAATTCAGACAGAAATAACTTAGTTGGAGAGAACCTCTAGGTTCTCTCCATTTTCAAATGGAAAATGAGACCGCTTACTGTAATAAGTGGGAGAAAGGAATAGGAGAAAGATGGATAGACATTTTTTTGAAAGACGTTGTCACTATAGTATTCGAAAATTTGCAATTGGTGCAGCCTCTGTATTGATAGGTGCTAGTATCTTTGGTGCAAATGTAGTGCAAGCTGCAGAGACAGTTGGAACACCTGAGAAAGAAGGAACAATTACACAAGCTCAGCCACTAGATAAGTTGCCGGACGATTTAGCAGCTGTTTTAAAGAAAGCAGAATCAGAGGCAACGGCAGATGCAGGTCATGAAGAAAATCATGAAAATACTGCAGGAACTGAAGAAACAAGCCCAGCAACAACTCCAACAGCTCCCAAACCAGCTGAGACTCTGAAGCCGGTTGAAACACCAAAAGCAGATTCTAAACCTGTAGAACCAGCTACACCTACAATCAAACCGGTTGAAAATCAAATTGAAGATAGAGAAGATCGTAACCACTTAGAAGGTGTCACTGTCCAAGCAAACGACTCAGAAACTGGAACTCCTTTTACTGCTGACAAGGCAGTAGATGGGGATTCTGATACTCGTTGGGCAACAAATCCAAATATTAACAAACCAACTTTCGAATTAACTCTTCCAAAAACTACACTTATTAGGCATGTAGAGATTGATTGGGATCGCCGTGTCCGCAAGGGACAAAATGATCCAAATATCAAATCTTGGAGCCTCTACTATGCAGGTCAAGATGATGTAAATGCTAGTGGAGAAAAACAATGGAAGCTAGCTCATACCAAGACTGGAGAACCTGTTTTAGATGAGAAAGTTGACTTAGCCAATAGTATTCAAGCTAAATATCTCAAGTTAGAAATCAATGACTATCAAGCGGGCACAATGGGTTGGAGAAACGTTGGTATTCAAGAAATTCGAGCTTATTCGAATATTCCTGATACAAGTAAGGTAACGGATATCCGTCAGGTTACAGAATTGACTGTAGCTAAAGACGGACAGTCTCTTGTCTTGCCAACTCTACCAGGAAAAGTCAGTCTTATCGGTAGCAACAAACAAGGTGTGATTGACCTTCAAAATCACATTTATAAGCCTCTGACTGATCAACGCGTTAAGGTTATGGTAGAGCAAATTAAAGATTCACATACCTTTACTAAAGAATTTGAAGTAGTCATCAAGGGGCTACATCAGGACGAAGGTGTGGGTGTCAAACCAAAAGTAGCACCAGCTGTTCAACAATGGTATGGAAAAGAAGGTCAATCTTCTATCACTTCAGATACAGTTCTTGCGACGGGGGATTCAGGCTTTGATCAGGCTGCAACCTTCTACCAGTCAGACCTTGCAAGCCGTGGATTGGAACTTGCGACGGGTGAAAAGCAGGCTCAAAAACGAATTGAATTTAAAAAAGTTGAAAATAAGGGTTATGGTAAGGAAGGTTATGGAATCACTATCCAAGATGGTGTCATTACCATCGAAGCTGCAACAAACACAGGAGCCTTCTACGCCACTCGTACTCTTCTTCAAATGGGGGAAAGCAATCTCCAAAATGGAGAAATTCGTGATTTCCCAAGCTTCAGTCACCGTGGCTTTATGCTAGATACAGGTCGTAAATTTATCCCTTATGACACCCTTGTAGACATCATGCTTAACATGGCTTACTACAAGATGAACGACTTGCAGTTGCATCTCAACGATAACTATATCTTCCTAAAGGAACACTTGGCAGGTAAGAATCTAACACAAGAAGAAGAGCTTAAGTATGTTCTAGAACATGCTAAGACAGGTTTCCGTGTAGAGACAGATATTGTCGGTAAGAATGGTCAAAAATTAACATCAGACGAGCACTATACTAAAGAAGAGATGCAAAATCTGATTAAACTTGCTAAGGCCTTGCATATCAATCTAGTTCCAGAAATTGACACGCCAGGTCATGCTCTGTCATTTGTCAAAGTTCGTCCAGACCTCATGTATCAAGGTAGCCTGAGCGATTACAGAGGTAAACATAACGTAGAACGCGTAGCCATGCTCGATCTAGATAATAAATACGATGAAACGCTGGCTTTTGTCAAATCAGTTTATGATAAACTTCTTGATGGTCCAGATGCACCACTTCATGGGGTATCTACTGTTCATATCGGAACGGATGAATACTACGGAAGTAGAGAAAGCTATCGTCGTTATGTCAATGACCTTATTAAATACATTAAAGGGAAAGGCTATACACCTCGTATTTGGGGATCGCTCAGTGCGAAACGAGGTAAAACAGCGGTTGATTGGAAAGATGTAGAAGTTGATATCTGGAGTATTGGCTGGCAGCAACCAAAAGAAGCTATTGCTCAAGGAGCTAAGATTATCAACATAACAGATATTCCAACCTATAGTGTACCAAATGGTGATAATCGTCAAACAGCTTATGGTGACTATGCTAACTATGAAACACAATATAATAGGTGGACACCAAATGATTTCCGAACAGGTCATGGTCCACTTCTAGAAGCATCCAATCCAAATGTAATTGGTGGTGGCCACGCAGTTTGGAATGACAATATTGATCTTCATGAGACAGGTTTGACATCTTATGATATCTTTAAACGCTTCTTTAAGAGCATGCAAACAACTGCAGAACGCACTTGGGGATCTGACCGTGCGGCTGCGACCTTTGCAGAACGTACCCTACCAACGAGCCCTTATGCACCACAGTCAAATCCTGAAAAAGAGATTGATCAAAGTGATTTGTTTACTATCAATCCTGAAACAGTGAAGAACTATGCAAGCAAGAAGGTGAAGACAAGCGAGCAAGGATTGGCTTTTGAGAAAGATAGCAGTATTGAAGGCCTGGCAGGTGATGTTGGTCCAAGTCATGTCTTGAAGTTTGATGTAACTGTCACTGGAGACGGTGAACAAACCTTCTCAACAAGTGGAGACAACCGTATCTATCTAGCTGATAAAGACGGCTATCTTGCTTATCAATTTGAACAGTTCCATATCCAGTTCAAGAAAAAACTTGAAAAGAATAAACGTTATCAAATCTCTATCGTGACCAAACCACAATCAACGGAATTCTATGTGGATGGTGAGAAGATTGAACGTATCGCAAATCCAGCTCACCCTCGCTTTGCTCACAATAGCTTGGTTCTACCGCTTGAAAGCATCGGTGGGTTCAAAGGGATTTTACATAGTGCAGAGTTGTCAGATAAACCATTTGTAAATCCTCGTTTGATTCCAACAGATCATTTCACAGTTTCTGCAACTAGTCAAGAAACACCAGGAACAGCGACTGAAGGAGTTGTTGAAAAAGCCTTTGACAATGATCCAAATACCTTTTGGCATACTAAATGGACTGGTGATACTGCTCCGTACACTCTTTCTATGACCTTGAAAGAAGCAGAAAAAGTCAATGGTTTGACTTATCTTCCTCGGCCAGGTGGTGGAAATGGGGTCGTGACTCGCTACGAAATCTACGCACAAAAAGATGGCCAAATGGTCAAGGTTTCAGAAGGAAGCTGGGACAACAACGCTCAAGAAAAAACAGTTAACTTTGCAGCGGTTCATACCAACAAGATTGAGTTGAAAGTTCTATCAGGTGTTGGGGGCTTTGCAAGTGCAGCTGAAGTTCATCTATTGAAACCTATCAAAGAGGGACAAGAAACACCAGAACCAGAACAACCATCTACACCTGAAACTCCAAAAGTCGAGCAAACAGGTGATGGAACAGTTGAACTGGCGGATCAATTCACAGCAAGCAAACCAGCTAGCGAAGATAGTATTGCAGCTGCCAGCAAGAGCGCAGATTATCTCAAGAAAGAGTACAAGGTTTTCCCAACTCCACAAAAAGTGACTTATGGAGAAGGAGTCACAGCTCTTCGTAAGCAAGTCAATCTGGTAATGGGAGATCAACTCGATGTCTATACTCGTAATCGCTTGAAGAGTGTCTTACAGGACAATCAAGTATCCTACACTACTAGTCAATCAGCAGTTGCTGGCGCAACTAATATCTATCTTGGAGTACATGGACGAGGAACACAAGCAGAACAAAACTTATCTAACGTTTCAGCAGGTCTCTTTGATAAGATTGATGCCTATGCTTTGACCATCAAGGACAATTCAATTTCCATCGTAGGAAAAGACACAGATGCAGTCTTCTATGGTTTGACAACTTTGAAACATATGCTCAAGGAAAGTCAAGTTCCAGTTCTTCGCAATGTGACAGTGGAAGATTACGCTGAAATCAAGAACCGTGGTTTCATCGAAGGTTACTATGGAAATCCATGGTCTAATGCAGATCGTGCTGAACTCATGCGTTTTGGTGGCGATTTGAAATTGACCCAATACTTCTTCGCACCGAAAGATGATCCATACCACAACAAGAAATGGCGTGAACTTTACCCAGAAGAAAAACTAGCTGAAATTCGTGAACTTGCTCGCGTCGGAAATCAAAGTAAAACTCGCTATGTTTGGACTATTCATCCATTCATGAACAACCGTATCCGATTTGGTAATGAAGCGCATTACCAAGAAGACTTGGCAACCATCAAGGCTAAATTTACCCAGTTGATGAAAGTGGGTGTCCGTGAATTTGGTATTCTAGCCGATGATGCACCAAGCCCAGTTGGAGGCTACAATAGCTACAACCGCTTGATGCAGGATATGACCAACTGGTTGACAGAAATGCAAGGAACTTATAGCGGTCTTCGCAAAGAAATGATCTTTGTTCCAGGTCAGTATTGGGGTAATGGGCGTGAAGCAGAGTTGAAATCTCTAAATGAAAATCTCCCAAGTTCAACCTCTATGACTTTGACGGGTGGTAAGATTTGGGGTGAAGTTTCTGAAGGCTTCTTATCAACTCTCAAGAACAATCTAACTGCAGGTGGTAAAACTTATCGTCCAGTATCACTTTGGGTGAACTGGCCAGTTACAGATAACTCTAAACAACACTTGATTCTAGGTGGTGGTGAGAAATTCCTTCATCCGAATGTAGATCCAAGCTTGCTATCCGGTATCATGTTGAACCCAATGCAACAGTCTGAACCATCTAAGATTGCCCTCTTCGCTGGAGCTCAGTATACATGGAAACAGTGGAAATCAGAAGAAGAAGCTAAGAAACTCAATGACATTGCCTTCAACTTTGTTGAAAATGGTCATTTTGAAGATAGCAAGGTGTCAGCAGCCTTCCGCGAACTCGGTAAGCATATGATCAACCAAAACATGGATGGTCGTGTCGTTAAACTAGAAGAATCAGTTGAATTGGCTCCGAAATTAACAGACTTCATGACTAAGCTCAAAGCGGGTCAGGATGTAACTGCAGAACGTGCAACTTTGCGTGCAGAATTTGCCAAGATTAAAGAAGCGGCTGAACTTTATAAAGCATCAGGTGATAAAAAAATGGTTGCACAGATCCACTATTGGTTGGATAATGCAATCGACCAAATGAATGCCCTTGATGCCTTCCTAACAGGAACAGAGGCTATGGCTACAAATGATGCAGCCAAACTTTGGGATAGCTACTATAAAGGTTTGAAATTGTACGAACAGTCTCAAACTCATACCTTCCATTATGTAGACCATCTTGAAAAGGCTGAATTGGGTGTTCAACATATCCGTCCATTTATCCTAGCTTTGAAAGAAGTTCTAGCGTCTGAAGTTCAAAAAGTCTTGCATCCAGATCAAATCATCAGCACCTTTATTACCAATCGAACAGGTGTAGAAGGTGGTTTGGCAGAAGTAACGGATGGTGACTTGGCAACTCATGCTTTGATTAAATCACCAAATAGTATCAAGACAGGTGATTATATCGGTATGAAATTTAACAAACCGGTAGATATCCAAACATTGACCTTTGCTATGGGAACTCAGGCAAATCCACGTGATACCTTTAGTAAGGCTGAAGTGCAGTATCAAGATGAAAAAGATAATTGGATAAGTTTGAAAGAACCAACTTATGTTGGTAATGAGTCACTTGTTCAGTTTGAAAATCTTAACATCAAAGCTAAAGCAGTACGTATGATTGCTACAGAAGATCGTGATGACACCTGGTTTGCAGTTCGCGAGATTGCAGTAAATCGTCCAGTAGAGAACGCTCGTAAACAACAAACTGCTACCATTAGCCTCAGCTCAAATCTAGTTTATAAATTGAGAACATCAGCAAGTCAAATTACTGATGGTAAAGATAATACAGAAGCTATGATGGCAAATGCTGACGGCAGCAATACGACTCCAGTAGATGCCTGGGCACAACTTGACCTAGGTGAAGTCAAGTCAGTCACTAAAGTTCGTCTTCGTCAAGGAACTGGTGATAAACTTGCCGCAGGTGTACTTGAGTACTCTACAGATGGATCTGCATGGCAAGAGTTAGATCGCCTATCAGGAGAACAAACTAAGGAAGTGTCTAGAGCTATCAATGCTCGATACATCCGAGTACGCAATACTAAGGCAAGTGACCTTTGGTGGCGTATTCAGGACTTCTCTGTTGAGACACGTTCTGGAAATAGCGACTTAACAGACACCAACGTGGATGCCTTGAAAGAAACGCCAATATTTGATAGCCTTGGTCGTTATGAACTTCAAATTCCAGCTGGAACTAAACTTCCTGCAAATAGCTATCTAGGAATGAAACTTGACCGTATCCATCAAGTCAAAAGCATCCAGCTCCAAGGTCAAACAAATCCAGCACTCAGTCTAGAGTATTCTGCAAATGCTCAAGAATGGACACCAGCTAGCCAGTTGACAGACAGAACTGTCGCAACCCACTTGGTACGTTATGTTCGTCTTGTGAATAAAACAAATCAAGAACAAGCTGTGACAGCCACTTCTCTTCTAGTAACTACCAAAGAAGTGCAACCAACCAAACTAGAATCTACAACTATGGGTATTCATCCAACATACGGAAGCAATGATGTTCGTAAGATTAATAACCTCGATCAATTGTTTGATGGTGTGTACAACAACTTCGTTGAGTTTTCAGACTATGCCCATAAAGGTGGCCATGTAACCTTGAAACTTGGTAGCGAACGCACTATCAAGAAGATCAGAGCCTACATCCAAGACGGAACTCAAAACTATCTTCGTGATGGTAAAATCCAAGTCAGCCAAGACGGTAAAACTTGGACGGATGTTGTGACAGTGGGAGATGGTGTAGTCAATAGTACACACGATGATTCATTGACAGATGGTTGGACACATGATTCTAAGATGCCGGGAAATCGTTACATCGAGGGTGAATTGACGACACCAGTCAAAGCCAACTATCTTCGTGTCCTCTATACAGCTGATTATGATGCTCGTTTTGTAGGATTTACAGAATTGGTGATCAATGATGGCGAATTTGTCAAACCTATCAATGATCCAACTGTAGAAGGAAACGGTGGCGAAAGCCGAGGCAACTTCTATACTAATCTCGTAGATGGAAAAGTCTTGACTAGCTACAAGGCGGAACAAGATAAGGGTGAATTGGTTTACCACTTATCAGAACCAACCAATGCCAACCATCTACGCCTTGTTTCAAGCCTTCCTGAAGGAGCGAAAGCACGAGTTCAAGCGAGAACACTTAAGGATGGACAAGAAAGTTGGACAGATCTTGGTGCCATTACATCTAGTCTCCAAACCTTGGCTATCCGAAATGGTGGTTCTCTTCTAGATGTTAAACTGGTCTGGGAAGGTGGCAAGGCTGAGTTTTATGAATTGGCGAGCTTCTATCAAGAATTGACAGAAGAACCTGTTCAATCAAGCAAGGGTGAAGAACCAGCACCAGTGCTTGAGGTACCTGAATTTACAGGTGGTGTAAATGCAGTTGAAGCTTTGGTACATGAGCTACCAGCCTACACAGGTCCATTATCAACCGTAGGTGACCAAGTTGCACCGACAGTAGAGAAACCAGAGTTTCAGGGTGGTGTCAACTCAGTTATGGCTTTGAAACATGAACTACCAGAGTACACAGGCCCATTGTCAACCGTAGGTGACCAAGCCGCTCCAACAGTAGAGAAACCAGAGTTCAAGGGTGGAGTCAACTCCGTTATGGCCTTGAAACACGAACTACCAGCCTACACAGGGCCATTGTCAAGCGTGGGCGATCAAACTGCACCGACGGTAGAGAAACCAGAGTTTCAGGGTGGAGTCAACTCCGTTATGGCCTTGAAACATGAGCTACCAGCCTACACAGGTCCATTATCAACCGTAGGTGACCAACCAGCTCCGACAGTAGAAAAACCAGAATTTAAGCTAAGTTCGTTAGAAAAATCTCAGACTCCAGAAGCACCAGTTCAAGTTGCTAAGGAAGACAAGAGATTGCCAGAGACTGGTGAAAAACAGTCAGAAACAGCTATTTTCTTGGCAAGCGTTGGACTAGCCTTATCTGCTATCTTTGTAGCAAAAAGCAAAAAAGATTAGTTGTGTATGACAATTAAACTCTCTCTTAACAGTATTCTAAACCAGTGGAGTGTATAGAACAAAAAACCTGAGAAGTACAATTGACCTTCTCAGGTTTTTATTATCTAATTATTGATTGAGCAAAGAACAGATTGAAAAACCACCCAATTTTTGGGTGGTTAGTAATTTATTGTTGCGCTGGTTGAGGATTTTGGTTAGGCTGCCCTTGATTGGTACTTGGTTGTTGTGTCGCCGTATTCTCATTGGTTCCAGCATTGGGAGTAACTGTATTTGAATTTGGATTTGTGTTTGGTGTCGTTACACTTGACTGAGAGGTTGAAGTCTCTGGAGTCTGGTTCGCAGGAGCAGGTGTAGAACTTTGTTGAGTAGCAGGAGCAGTCCATGTAGGACGAGCTCCATTCTTAAAGACATATTCTCCACTCCTATATAAGCCCTCAGGCATAGTCCAATCTCCTGGGTGGTCATCTTCTGATAGGTAAGTCATCATTGAACGATAGACTGAAGAAGCAACTGTGAACCCACTGCCGATGACTGGAGTAAGACGATTTGAGTAACCTGTCCATACGGCCATAGAATATTTGCGAGTATACCCAGCAAACATTTCATCTGGAGCAACAAGTTGACTGGTCTTAATATGATTTTCGATTTCTTCATCTGAATAGTTAGAGGTACCTGTCTTACCAGCTTGAGGAAGCCATGAAATATAGGCATTAAAACCAATTCCAGAGGTCAAGACTGTTTTCATCATTTCTGTCATCATGTAAGCAGTGGTCTCTTTCATAGCTCGGGTACCAGGGTCAGAAAATTCTTTTTGGCTACCATCACTAAAGACAACTTTATTAATGTACATCGGTTTGTGATAGATACCACCATTGGCAAATGCAGCATAAGCAACAGCCATTTTTTCGCTACTTGCGCCGTATTGCTTATTAGATTCAGTTGTGTTACTTGATATGGCGTTAGAATAATGCATATCTGGATAGTCAATTCCTAAACCATTTAAGAAGGTTTTTGCACGATTTAATCCAACTTTGTTGAGTGTTTCTACAGCAGGAACATTGCGAGATTGCTGTAGTGCATATTGCAGGGTGATATTACCGAAGTATCCTCTATCCCAGTTGTAGACAGGGGTATTTGTTCCAGGATAATTATACGGGATATCGCGTACAATGGTAGCAGTTGAGTCATAGATATCAAATTCCAAAGCAGGAGCATAATCAGTGATGGGTTTCATTGTTGATCCCCAGTCACGATTGGTCTCCACAGCCTGGTTGGTGCCGAATGAAACATTACTTGCTTGATGACGAGCACCAAGTTGTGCAATAACGTTACCATTAGATACATCTACAATAGTCGAAGCTACTTGCATGTCATCATCAGGATAAGTGACATATTGGTCGGTGTTATAAACATCCCAGAGTCGTTGTTGGACATCTTTGTCCACATTTGTATAGACATCCATACCTGTAGTAAGAAGGTTGTAACCAGTTTCTTGTTCAACTTGGTCGATTACTTCTTTAAGGTAGTTGTCCATGTATGCAGGATAGCTGTTACCGGATTTCAGGCTTTGTAGACCATCGGTAACAGGGGTATTAATAGCTTTTTCATACTCTTCTGCACTGATGTATTTCTGCCCTTTCATTTCCGAAAGTACCAAGTTCCGACGCTCTAGAGCAGCTTCTGGATGAGAATAAGGATCATATTGGTTTGGTGCTTGAGGCATTCCGGCTAGGAGTGCTAACTGTGGCAAGCTTAAATCCTTCAAGTCTTTTCCATAGTAATTTTGGGCTGCAGTTTGCATTCCGTAGTTACCGTTAGACATGTAGACTTTGTTGATGTAGTAGGTCAGGATTTCTTGCTTGGTTGCTTTTTGTTCTAGTTGAACAGCTAGCCAAGCTTCCTGAGCTTTACGTGACAAGGTTTGATCGGCAGTTGAAGTAGAGAAATAAGTCAACTTAATCAATTGCTGAGTCAAGGTTGAAGCTCCTTGGAGTCCCCCTCCACCTCGGAGATTTCTCAATGCTGCCCCAAGAATACGAATAGTATCAACTCCACGGTGATTAAAGAAACGATGGTCCTCAATAGAAGTAATAGCATTAACTAATTCCGTTGGAATTTCATTTGATTGCGCATTGACACGACGTTCTGCTCCAAGATCGGCAATCAGTTCGTCTTTGCTATCGTATATCTTACTTGAGGTTGTCGCGACTAGTTTACTTTCGGACAGAGACGGAGCCTTGCTAACATAATAGAGAAAAAGCCCTCCGCCTAGGACAACAGCTGCGATAAATACAGTTAAGAAGCCGATACTTACATACTTAGCTATTCGCAGGATAGTTTGTTTGTTCATCTTGTTTTACCACCTAGTAAATGTTCTTTGATAATGTCGAGATAGGGAATTTGAGGAAAGGCGCCTTGCTCAATCAAATATCCATATTCTTGAATATATCCAAGTGGCATTGACTTTTGTCCCTTATCTTGATGATAGAAACGAATCAAGTCAATAGCCGGCAATAAATAAGTTTCTTGCTGAGAAGAAAAGTGCAGGAGTACAAAGCAAATTCCTTTCTGGGCAAGGACTTGTTCCATGTGTTGAATCTGGTGAAGGTGAAAATTCTTCATCGGAATCGCATGTTTCTGCCTAGTTTCCTTAACTTCAAAGTCGATGTAGTATCCATCATAAACACCCGAATAGTCTGTAGTTGAAGCTTGTCTAAAGTAGGCTTCGACAATCTTTGCTCGACTTCGTTGAGGATAGTCTACTCGAACGATTTGAACAGGTGTTGGCTTTTTATGGATAACTGCCATACCATGCGTCAGATAGTAGTCGTTTGTAGCGTTGATCATCTTTTCAAAAGTCATTCCTCGATTTGCGAAATTTTTTGGTTGAGAAATGGATGTCTGGCTTTTTTTTGATGAAATTTTATGAGGATAGTTGACCATATTTCTCCTTATTGGTACAATAACATCACTCTATTATACCATAAAAATAGAAAGAAAGGTGTAAAAATGACTACAGCTTTAATTATGGGATATTCTAATTTTGACTTGGGTTTGTTTAATGAAAAAGATATCAGGTTAAAAATTATAAAGAAAGCCATTCGCCGTGATTTAGAAAGTTTAGTAGAAGAAGGGATTGAGTGGCTGGTCTTTACAGGGAACTTGGGATTTGAATCTTGGGTGCTTGATGTCGCAAATGAAATGAAAGAAGAATATGATTTCAGCCTAGCGACCATTTTTGATTTTGAAACACACGGAGAAAATTGGAATGAAGCTAATCAGCTTAAACTTAGCCAATTTAAGCAGGTCGATTTTGTCAAATATGCCTATCCTAAATATGAACATATGGGGCAATTACGAGATTACCAACGATTTTTACTGGAAAACACTGATTTAGCTTATTTTTTCTATGATTCAGAAAATGAGACCAAATTAAAATTTATAGACAATTTGATGAAAAATCAGGAAGGTTATCGCATAAAAAGGTTAACGTTTGAAGACTTAAATGAGCTAGCAGAAAATTTTTATGAAAAGTAAGGCTTTGACCTTGATTTTTGTTTGCCTTTTTTTATATAATAATACTATTAGAAATCGAGAATGGAGAGAGAGATGGCAAGTATTATTTTTTCAGCGAAAGATATTTTCGAGCAAGAGTTTGGACGTGAAGTCCGTGGGTACAGTAAGGTTGAAGTTGATGAATTTTTGGACGATGTCATCAAGGACTATGAAACTTATGCTGCCTTAGTCAAGTCTCTCCGTCAAGAAGTTGCAGAGTTGAAGGAAGAATTGTCTCGCAAACCTGAATCTACACCGGTTCAAGCAGAACCACTTGAAATGACAACAACAACTTCTATGACGAATTTTGATATTTTAAAACGTCTAAATCGTCTTGAGAAAGAAGTATTTGGTAAACAAATTTTGGATAACTCTGATTTATAAGAGCTTATTTGAAAAGTGCAATTTTTGGATAATCGCGTGAGGAGAATTTCTTTTCATGAGGAAAGTCCATGCTAGCACAGGCTGTGATGCCTGTAGTGTTTGTGCTAGGCGAAACCATAAGCCTAGGGACGAGAAATCGTTACGGCAGTCGAAATGGCTAAGTCATTGGATAGGTCGGAGTAGGCTTGAAAGTGCCACAGTGACGGAGTCTTTCTGGAAACAGAGAGAGTGGAACGCGGTAAACCCCTCAAGCTAGCAACCCAAATTTTGGTCGGGGCATGGAGTACACGGAAACGAACGTAGTACTCTGACTACTTTCAGCTGTAGGCTGTTAGCGGTAGACAGATGATTATCGAAGGAAGTGGTCCTAGTCACTTCTGGAACAAAACATGGCTTATAGAAAATTGCATATAGGTTGGGGCTGAGAAAACTTTCTCAACCTCATTTTTTAAAGTGGACATATAGAAAGGTCTTATAAGACTGAAAATGAAAAAAGAATTTAATTTAATCGCTACTGCTGCAGCGGGTCTTGAGGCTGTTGTGGGACGTGAAGTGCGAGAGTTGGGCTACGATTGTCAAGTTGAAAACGGACGTGTTCGTTTTCAAGGAGATGCGAAAGCCATCATCGAAACCAACCTCTGGCTTCGAGCGGCAGACCGTATCAAGATTATCGTAGGAACGTTCCCAGCTAAGACTTTTGAGGAGCTGTTTCAGGGAGTTTTCGCTCTAGATTGGGAAAATTATTTACCGCTTGGGGCTCGTTTTCCGATTTCGAAAGCCAAATGTGTGAAATCTAAGCTACACAATGAACCCAGTGTTCAGGCTATTTCAAAGAAGGCCGTTGTTAAAAAGTTGCAAAAACACTACGCCCGCCCAGAAGGTGTTCCTCTGATGGAGAATGGCCCAGAGTTTAAGATTGAGGTTTCTATTCTGAAAGATGTCGCAACTGTCATGATTGATACGACTGGGTCTAGCCTCTTTAAACGTGGTTATCGTACTGAAAAAGGTGGTGCTCCTATCAAGGAAAACATGGCAGCAGCTATTTTGCAACTCTCTAACTGGTATCCAGACAAGCCCTTGATTGATCCGACCTGTGGTTCAGGAACTTTCTGTATCGAGGCAGTTATGATTGCTAGAAAGATGGCTCCTGGTCTTCGTCGCTCCTTTGCCTTTGAGGAGTGGAACTGGATTAGTGATCGTTTGATTCAAGAAGCGCGTACAGAAGCGGCTAAGAAAGTGGATCGTGAGCTTGAGCTAGATATCATGGGCTGTGATATCGATGCACGTATGGTGGAAATTGCTAAGGCCAATGCTCAGGCAGCAGGGGTTGCAGGAGATATTACCTTTAAGCAGATGCGCGTGCAGGATTTGCGTTCCGATAAAATCAATGGAGTGATTATCTCTAACCCACCTTATGGGGAACGCTTGTCAGATGATGCAGGAGTTACCAAACTCTATGCTGAGATGGGGCAAGTATTTGCACCGCTGAAAACGTGGAGCAAATTTATCCTAACTAGTGATGAAGCCTTTGAGACCAAGTACGGCAGTCAGGCGGACAAGAAGCGCAAGTTGTACAATGGAACTTTAAAAGTTGATTTGTATCAATATTTCGGTCAGCGTGTTAAACGTCAGGAAGTAAAGTAGGAAGGAAAACTCATGAGTAAGAAAAGACATGATCGTCATATAACAGAACATCAAGAAGCGCAATTTGATTTTGATGATGCCAAAGAGCTAACGGTTGGAGAAGCCATGCTAAAAAATGAAGAGGTGGAAGCAGGTGTATTGCCTGGAGATTCTATCTTGGACAAGTATGTGAAACAACATAAAGATGAAATTGAGGCAGATAAGTTTGAAACGCGTCAGTTTAGCAAGGATGATTTAGTTGAAAAAGAAGGGATAGAAGAGATAGAGGAGACTCAGACTCTGGATAATTTACTTCAAGAGCTTCGTGAGGAAACAGGAGTAACTTCTCCAGCTTCAGAAGATGAATTGAGTCAGTTTGATGATTTAGAATTAACACGAGTTTCAGAAACTCCTCTTGTTGAAGCCTCTGAGACTGAAGATATTCCAACACTTTATCGAGTCACAGATAGTGAAGATGGAAAAAGTAAGAAGAAATGGGCGCTTTACGGTATTCTAGCAGCCTTAGTGGTTCTTATCCTTGGAACTGGTTATTATGTTTATCGTCAAGTGGCTCGTTCGACCAAGGAAATCCAAACTTCTCAATCAACTACAAACACGCAGTCAGATGTGGAAGAATTCAATAATTTATATGATGCCTTCTATACAGATAGCAACAAAACGGCTTTAAAAAATAGCCAGTTTGATAAACTGAGTCAACTTAAAACCTTGCTTGATAAGCTAGAAGGTAGTCGTGAATATACGCTTGCAAAATCTAAGTATGATAGTCTAGCAACTCAAATCAAGGCCATTCAAGATGTCAATGCTCAATTTGATAAGCCAGCTATTGTAGATGGAGTTTTGGACACTAACGCTAAAGCTAAATCAGATGCTAAATTTACAGATATTAAAACTGGAAATACGGAGATTGATAAAGTGCTAGATAAGGCTATCAGTCTAGGTAAGAGTCAACAAACAGCTCCTTCAAGTTCAAGCTCAAGTCAAGAAAGTTCAAGTTCATCAACAGAGAGGGCTACAGACAACACAAGTCCATCTTCAAGCGTCTCATCAAACAATTCAGTTTCTGCACGTGATGATAGCCATGGTGGTTTATCAAGTTCTGGAGTTGACCTCCAGAGAGCTTCGAGTCGTGTGCCGTTCAATCAATCAGCTGTTGATGATAGCAATAATTCTGCCTGGGATTTCGCGGATGGTGTCTTGGAAAAAATCCTAGCGACTTCACGCTCACGTGGTTATATCACTGGTAACCAATATATCCTTGAACGTGTTAATATCGTTAATGGCAATGGTTATTACAACCTCTACAAGCCAGATGGAACCTATCTCTTTACCCTTAACTGTAAGACAGGATACTTTGTTGGAAATGGTTCTGGACATGCGGATGCTTTGGACTACTAAGTAGTCGTTACAAAATTCTTTCTTTTCAAAAGTAAAAATGATAAAATAAAACAAATTAAACAAGAGGAGTGTCAAATGACAAAAGCTAACTTTGGTGTCGTAGGTATGGCCGTAATGGGTCGTAACCTTGCCCTTAATATTGAATCTCGTGGTTACACAGTTGCTATTTACAACCGTAGTAAAGAAAAAACTGAAGATGTAATTGCTTGCCATCCTGAAAAGAACTTTGTACCAAGCTATGACGTTGAAAGTTTTGTAAACTCAATCGAAAAACCTCGTCGTATCATGCTCATGGTTCAAGCTGGACCTGGTACAGATGCTACTATCCAAGCCCTTCTTCCGCACCTTGACAAGGGTGATATCTTGATCGACGGAGGAAACACTTTCTACAAAGATACCATCCGTCGTAATGAAGAATTGGCAAACTCAGGTATCAACTTTATCGGTACTGGGGTTTCTGGTGGTGAAAAAGGTGCCCTTGAAGGTCCTTCTATCATGCCTGGTGGACAAAAAGAGGCCTACGAATTGGTTGCGGATGTTCTTGAAGAAATCTCAGCTAAAGCACCAGAAGATGGCAAACCATGTGTGACTTACATCGGTCCTGATGGAGCTGGTCACTATGTGAAAATGGTCCACAACGGTATCGAGTATGGTGACATGCAATTGATCGCAGAAAGCTATGACTTGATGCAACACTTGCTAGGCCTTTCTGCAGAAGATATGGCTGAAATCTTTACTGAGTGGAACAAGGGTGAATTGGACAGCTACTTGATCGAAATCACAGCTGATATCTTGAGTCGTAAAGACGATGAAGGCCAAGATGGACCAATCGTAGACTACATCCTTGATGCCGCAGGTAACAAGGGTACTGGTAAATGGACTAGCCAATCATCACTTGACCTTGGTGTACCATTGTCACTCATCACTGAGTCAGTATTTGCACGTTACATTTCAACTTACAAAGAGGAACGTGTACATGCTAGCAAGGTTCTTCCAAAACCAGCTGCCTTCAAGTTTGAAGGAGACAAGGCTGAGTTGATTGAAAAAATCCGTCAAGCCCTTTACTTCTCAAAAATCATTTCATACGCACAAGGTTTTGCTCAATTGCGTGTAGCATCTAAAGAAAACAACTGGAACTTGCCATTTGCAGATATCGCATCTATCTGGCGTGATGGCTGTATCATCCGTTCTCGTTTCTTGCAAAAGATTACAGATGCTTACAACCGTGATGCAGACCTTGCTAACCTTCTTTTGGATGAGTACTTCTTGGATGTTACTGCTAAGTACCAACAAGCAGTGCGTGATATCGTAGCTCTTGCTGTTCAAGCTGGTGTGCCAGTGCCAACTTTCTCAGCAGCTATTACTTACTTTGATAGCTACCGTTCAGCTGACCTTCCAGCTAACTTGATCCAAGCGCAACGTGACTACTTTGGTGCCCACACTTACCAACGTAAAGACAAAGAAGGAACATTCCACTACTCTTGGTATGACGAAAAATAAGTAGGTCTGCCATGGGGAAACGGATTTTATTACTTGAGAAAGAAAGAAATCTAGCTCATTTTTTAAGTTTGGAACTCCAAAAAGAGCAATACCGAGTTGATCAGGTTGAGGAGGGGCAAAAAGCCCTCTCCATGGCTCTTCAGACAGACTATGACTTGATTTTATTGAATGCTCATCTGGGGGATATGACGGCCCAGGATTTTGCAGACAAGCTAAGTCGGACTAAGCCAGCCTCAGTCATCATGGTCTTGGACCATCGTGAAGAATTGCAAGATCAGATTGAGACAATCCAACGCTTTGCCGTTTCTTACATCTATAAGCCGGTTATTATTGATAATTTGGTAGCTCGTATTTCAGCGATTTTCCGAGGTCGGGACTTTATCGACCAACACTGTAGTCAGATGAAGGTTCCAACGTCTTACCGCAATCTGCGTATGGATGTAGAACATCATACAGTTTATCGTGGCGAGGAGATGATTGCTTTGACTCGTCGTGAGTATGACCTCTTGGCTACTCTTATGGGAAGCAAGAAAGTTCTGACTCGTGAGCAGTTGTTGGAAAGTGTCTGGAAGTATGAAAGTGCGACCGAAACAAATATCGTGGATGTCTATATCCGTTATCTACGTAGCAAGCTTGATGTAAAAGGTCAAAAAAGCTACATTAAAACCGTTCGTGGTGTTGGTTACACCATGCAAGAATAGAAAAGCAGTTGCAGTTTTGTAACTGCTTTTTTGAGGATTTTTCTATATATTGACATGCAGTTTGGTCTTTGCTATAATCAGTTATGGAGGATAGATTTAATGAAAATAATAAAAAAATTGATGCAAATCGCATTAGCAGTCTTTTTCTTCGGTTTGCTAGCAACAAGTGCAGTATTGGCGGATGATGCTGATTCAGAAGGTTGGCAATTTGTCCAAGAAAATGGTAGAACCTACTACAAGAAGGGGGAACTCAAAGAAACCTACTGGCGAGTGATTGATGGTAAGTACTATTATTTTGATTCTTTATCTGGAGAGATGGTTGTCGGCTGGCAATATATACCTGCTCCACACGAAGGGGTTACGATTGGTTCTTCTCTAAGGCAAGATATTGCTTTTAGACCAGATTGGTTTTACTTTGGTCAAGATGGGGTTCTTCAAGAATTTGTTGGCAAGCAAGTTTTAGAAGCAAAAACTGCTACAAATACCAATAAACATCATGGGGAACAATATGATAGTCCAGCAGAGAAACGAGTCTATTATTTTGAAGATCAACGTAGTTATCACACCTTAAAAACTGGTTGGGTTTATGATGAGGGGCACTGGTATTATTTACTGAAGGATGGCGGCTTTGATTCTCGTATCAATAGATTGACTGTTGGGGAGCTAGCACGTGGTTGGACCAATGATAACTCAACTTGGTACTATCTAGATCCAACAACTGCTGCAATGCAAACTGGTTGGAAATACCTTGGCAACAAGTGGTACTACCTTCGTTCATCAGGAGCAATGGCAACTGGCTGGTATCAGGAAAGCTCAACTTGGTATTACCTAGACCAAGTAAATGGTGATATGAAAACTGGCTGGCAATACCTTGGCAACAAGTGGTACTATCTCCGTTCATCAGGAGCTATGGCAACTGGTTGGTATCAAGATGGTTCAACTTGGTACTACCTAAATGCAGGTAATGGAGATATGAAGACAGGCTGGACAAAAGTAGGAGGAAACTGGTATTATCTCAATTCCTCTGGAGCAATGGTTACAGGTAGCCAAACTATCGATGGTAAAGTCTATAACTTTGCTTCATCTGGTGAGTGGATTTAATCTTGGAGGAGATACAAATGAAGCTTTTGAAAAAAATGATGCAAGTCGCACTAGCAACATTTTTCTTTGGTTTGCTAGCTACAAATACTGTATTTGCGGATACCACAGGTGGCCAATTTGTTGATAAGGATAATAGAAAATATTATGTAAAAGATGAACATAAAGCAATCTATTGGCATAAAATAGACGGTAAAACTTACTATTTTGGTGATAAAGGAGAAATGGTAGTTGGATGGCAATACGTAGAAATTCATGGAACAGGTTATCGTGATAATTTATTTAATAATCGTCCAGTCTTAGAAATTGGCCTTCAGGAGAAGTGGTACTATTTTGGACAAGATGGTGCTTTGCTAGAACAAACAGATAAACAAGTACTAGAGGCAAAAACGTCTGAAAATACAGGAAAAGTATACGGTGAACAATATGCTCCATCTGCTGAAAAGAGAACTTATTATTTTGATAATAATTATGCTGTAAAGACAGGTTGGACTTATGAAGACGGCAATTGGTATTATTTAAATAAGCTAGGAATTTCTGGCGATGATTCTTACAATCCACTACCAATTGGTGAAGTTGCTAAGGGTTGGACTCAAGATTTCCATGTTACTTTTGGCATTGATAGAAGCAAACCTGCTCCGTGGTATTACCTAGACCCAGAAACTGGCATTATGCAAACTGGTTGGAAACAACTTGGCAATAAGTGGTACTACCTCCGTTCATCAGGAGCTATGGCAACTGGCTGGTATCAAGAAGGTTCGACTTGGTATTATCTAGATGCTGAAAATGGTGATATGAAAACGGGCTGGCAATACCTTGGTAACAAGTGGTACTATCTCCGTTCATCAGGAGCTATGGCAACTGGTTGGTATCAAGATGGTTCAACTTGGTACTACCTAAATGCAAGTAATGGAGATATGAAGATAGGCTGGTTCCAGGTCAATGGCAAATGGTACTATGCTTACAACTCAGGTGCTTTGGCAGTGAATACGACCGTAGATGGCTATTCTGTCAATTATAATGGCGAATGGGTTCAATAATGAAAGAGGCGATTGTGAAGGAAACAATCGCTTTTTTTGTGAAAATATAATAAAATAGATAGGAGAGAATAAATACTTGTAGGAAAAAATAATACTCTTCGAAAATCAAATTCAAACCACGTCAGCGTTGCCTTACCGTATATGTGACTGACTTCGTCAGTCTTATCTACAACCTCAAAACAGTGTTTTGAGCAACCTGCGGCTAGTTTCCTAGTTTGCTTTTTGATTTTCATTGAGTATGAGACGGCTTTTTCGTCTAGCAAAAGGAAAAAATGACAAAAAAAGTTGGTGTCGGTCAGGCACATAGTAAGATTATTTTAATAGGGGAGCATGCGGTCGTTTACGGCTATCCTGCTATTTCCCTGCCTCTTTTGGAGGTGGAGGTGACTTGTAAGGTAGTTCCTGCAGCGAGTCCTTGGCGACTCTATGAAGAGGATACCTTGTCCATGGCAGTTTATGCTTCGCTGGAGTATTTGAATATAAAAGAAGCCTGCATTCGTTGTGAGATTGATTCGGCTATCCCTGAGAAGCGGGGAATGGGTTCGTCAGCGGCTATCAGCATAGCGGCCATTCGTGCGGTATTTGACTACTATCAGGCAGAACTGCCTCATGATGTACTAGAAATCTTGGTCAATCGGGCGGAGATGATTGCCCATATGAATCCAAGTGGTTTGGATGCTAAGACCTGTCTCAGTGACCAGCCTATTCGCTTTATTAAAAACGTTGGATTTACAGAGCTTGAGATGAATCTATCCGCCTATTTGGTCATTGCAGATACGGGCGTTTATGGTCATACTCGTGAAGCCATCCAAGTGGTTCAAAACAAGGGCAAGGATGCCCTGCCGTTTTTGCATGCCTTGGGAGAATTGACCCAGCAGGCAGAGGATGCGATTTCACGAAAAGATGCTGAAGGACTGGGGCAAATCCTCAGTCAAGCGCATTTACATCTAAAAGAAATTGGTGTTAGTAGCCCTGAGGCAGACCATCTGGTTGAAACAGCTCTTAACCATGGTGCTCTGGGTTCCAAGATGAGCGGTGGTGGGCTGGGAGGCTGTATCATAGCCTTAGCAGCCGATTTGACACAAGCTCAAGAACTAGCAGAAAGATTAGAAGAGAAAGGAGCTGTTCAGACATGGATAGAGAGCCTGTAACAGTACGTTCCTACGCAAATATTGCTATTATCAAATACTGGGGAAAGAAAAAAGAAAAGGAGATGGTGCCTGCTACTAGTAGTATCTCTCTGACTTTGGAGAATATGTATACGGAGACCACCTTGTCATCTCTACCGACGGATGCGACAGCTGATGCCTTTTATATCAATGGTCAGCTACAAAATGAGGCAGAGCATGCCAAAATGAGTAAGATTATTGACCGCTATCGTCCAGAAGGTGAAGGCTTTGTTCGTATTGATACTCAGAACAATATGCCTACCGCGGCGGGTCTGTCATCAAGTTCTAGTGGTTTGTCCGCCCTGGTCAAGGCTTGTAATGCTTATTTCAAGCTTGGATTGGATAGAAGTCAGTTAGCGCAGGAGGCTAAGTTTGCTTCAGGCTCTTCTTCTCGGAGTTTTTATGGACCGCTAGGAGCCTGGGACAAGGATAGTGGAGAAATTTACCCTGTAGAGACAGACTTGAAACTAGCTATGATTATGTTGGTGCTAGAAGATAAGAAAAAACCAATCTCTAGCCGTGACGGGATGAAACTTTGTGTGGAAACCTCGACGACCTTTGATGACTGGGTGAGTCAGTCTGAGAAGGATTATCAGGATATGCTGGTTTACCTCAAAGAAAATGATTTTGCCAAGGTTGGGGAATTAACGGAGGAAAATGCCTTGGCTATGCACGCTACGACCAAAACAGCATCACCAGCCTTTTCTTATCTGACGGACGCCTCTTATGAAGCCATGGACTTTGTTCGCCAGCTTCGTGAGCAAGGGGAAGCCTGCTACTTTACTATGGATGCTGGTCCCAATGTCAAAGTCCTCTGTCAAGAGAAAGACTTGGAGCATTTATCAGAAATCTTCAGTCAACGTTATCGCTTAATTGTGTCAAAAACAAAGGATTTGAGCCAAGATGATTGCTGTTAAAACTTGCGGAAAACTCTATTGGGCAGGCGAATATGCTATTCTAGAGCCAGGGCAGTTGGCCTTGATAAAGGCCATTCCCATCTATATGAAGGCTGAGATTACCTTTTCCGACAGCTACCGTATCTATTCAGATCTGTTTGATTTCGTAGTGGACTTGACACCAAATCCTGACTACAGCTTGATTCAAGAAACAATTGCTTTAGTGGAAGATTTCCTCGTTTATCGTGGGCAGACCTTGCGACCTTTTTCTCTAGAAATTCGTGGAAAAATGGAACGAGAAGGGAAAAAGTTTGGACTTGGTTCTAGCGGTAGCGTCGTTGTCTTGACTGTCAAGGCTTTACTGGCTCTGTATGATGTTTCAGTTGATCAGAATCTCTTGTTCAAACTGGCTAGTGCTGTCTTGCTCAAGCGAGGAGACAATGGCTCTATGGGAGACCTTGCCTGTATTGTGGCAGAGGAATTGGTTCTTTACCAGTCATTTGATCGCCAGCAGGTAGCTGCTTGGCTAAAAGAAGAAAAGTTGGCGACAGTTTTGGAACGTGATTGGGGATTTTCAATTTCACAAGTGAAACCAACTTTAGAATGTGATTTCCTAGTGGGATGGACCAAGGAAGTGGCTGTATCGAGTCACATGGTCCAGCAAATCAAGCAAAATATCAATCAGAATTTTTTAAGTTCCTCAAAAGAAACTGTGGTTTCTTTGGTAGAGGCCTTGGAGCATGGGGAATCAGAAAAAATTATCGAGCAAGTAGAAGTGGCCAGCAAGCTTTTAGAAGGCTTGAACGCAGATATTTACACGCCTTCGCTGAGACAGTTGAAAGAAGCCAGTCAAGATTTGCAGGCTGTTGCCAAGAGTAGCGGTGCTGGTGGTGGTGACTGTGGCATTGCCTTGAGTTTTGATGAGCAATCAACTGAAACCCTAAAAAATCGTTGGGCCGATCTAGGGATTGAGCTCTTATACCAAGAAAGGATAGGACATGACGACAAATCGTAAGGATGAGCACATCCGCTATGCCCTTGAGCAGAAAAGTTCTTATAATAGCTTTGATGAGGTGGAGTTGATTCATTCTTCCTTGCCTCTTTACGACCTGGATGAAATCGATCTGTCGACAGAGTTTGCTGGTCGAAAGTGGGATTTTCCTTTTTATATCAATGCCATGACAGGTGGGAGTGAAAAAGGTAAAGAAATCAATCAAAAGTTGGCTCAAGTGGCAGAAACCTGTGGAATTTTATTTGTGACGGGTTCTTATAGCGCAGCCCTTAAGGATCCAACAGACGACACTTTTTCTGTCAAGTGTGATCATCCAAATCTCCTTCTTGGAACCAATATTGGATTGGACAAGCCTGTTGAGTTAGGACTTCAGACTGTAGAAGCGATGAATCCTCTTCTCCTGCAAGTGCATGTCAATGTTATGCAGGAATTGCTCATGCCTGAGGGAGAAAGAAAGTTTCGAAGCTGGCAATCGCATCTAGCAGACTATAGCAAGCAAATTCCTGTTCCCATTATCCTAAAGGAAGTGGGATTTGGAATGGATGTGAAGACCATCGAAAGAGCCTATGAACTAGGTGTTCGTACAGTGGACCTATCAGGTCGTGGTGGGACCAGCTTTGCCTATATCGAAAACCGTCGCAGTGGTCAGCGTGATTATCTCAATCAATGGGGCCAGTCCACCATGCAGGCCCTTCTCAATGCCCAAGACTGGAAAGACAAGATCGAACTCTTGGTCAGTGGTGGCGTTCGCAATCCGCTGGATATGATTAAGTGTTTGGTCTTTGGTGCCAAGGCTGTGGGACTGTCACGAACAGTTCTGGAATTGGTTGAAACCTATTCAGTCGAAGAAGTGATTGGCATTGTTCAAGGCTGGAAAGCAGACTTACGCTTAATCATGTGTGCTCTTAACTGTGCCACCATAGCAAATCTGCAAAACGTAGACTATCTCCTTTATGGAAAATTAAAAGAAGCAAATGATCAGATGAAAAAGGCGTAACCACCGCCTTTTTTCCATCTTCAGACCGAGGTGACTTTTTTGAATTGTGATAAAATAGAAGGGAGAGGATCAACCTATGAGAAAATTTAAAATCTTTTTATTTATCGAAGCCTGTCTTTTGACAGGAGCTCTGATTTTGATGGTTTCAGAGCATTTTTCGCGTTTTCTGCTGATTCTATTCCTCTTTTTACTTTTGATTCGCTATTACACTGGTAAAGAGGGAAATAACCTCCTTTTGGTGGTGGCAACCATTCTCTTCTTTTTCATCGTCATGCTCAATCCTTTTGTGATTCTAGCTATTTTTGTTGCGGTTATCTATAGCCTCTTTCTTCTTTATCCGATGATGAACCAGGAAAAAGAGCAGACCAATTTGGTGTTTGAAGAGGTGGTGACGGTTAAGAAGGAGAAAAATCGTTGGTTTGGAAATCTCCATCATTTTTCAAGTTACCAGACTTGCCAATTTGATGATATCAATCTTTTTCGTCTTATGGGTAAAGACACCATTCATCTGGAGAGGGTGATTCTAACCAATCATGATAATGTTATTATCCTTAGAAAGATGGTGGGAACGACCAAAATCATTGTGCCTGTTGATGTGGAAGTCAGTCTCAGTGTTAACTGTCTCTATGGGGATTTGACTTTTTTCAATCAGCCCAAGCGTGCTCTCCGCAATGAACACTATCATCAGGAAACAAGAGACTATTTCAAGAGTAACAAGAGCGTCAAGATTCTCTTGACCACTATGATTGGCGATGTGGAGGTGGTTAGAGGATGAAAAAACAAGCTTATGTAATGATTGCTATCACCTCTTTCCTCTTTGTCTTATTTCTCTCCCACAGCTTGCTGGAAATCCTTGATTTTGATTGGTCTATTTTCCTGCATGATGTCGAAAAAACAGAAAAATTTGTCTTTTTGTTGTTGGTATTCAGCATGTCCATGACCTGTCTTTTAGCCCTGTTTTGGCGAGGTGTCGAAGAGCTTTCTTTAAGAAAAATGCAGGCCAATCTCAAGCGTTTGTTGGTAGGGAAAGAAGTGGTTCAGGTTGCTGATCCAGACTTAGATGCCAGTTTCAAGTCCTTGTCAGGCAAACTTAACCTCTTAACAGAAGCACTTCAAAAGGCTGAGAATTACAGTCTTGCTCAGGAAGAGGAAATCATCGAGAAAGAACGAAAGCGGATTGCTCGGGATTTGCACGATACAGTCAGTCAGGAGTTGTTTGCGGCTCACATGATTTTGTCAGGTGTCAGTCAGCAGGCTTTGAAACTGGATAGAGAAAAGATGCAGATCCAGTTGCAAAGTGTCACAGCCATTTTAGAAACAGCTCAGAAGGATTTGCGGGTCTTGCTCCTGCATTTGCGCCCAGTTGAATTGGAACAAAAGAGCTTGATAGAAGGGATTCAAATTCTTCTAAAAGAGCTTGAGGACAAGAGTGATCTCAAGGTTAGTCTTAAGCAAAATGTAACGAAATTACCTAAGAAGATTGAGGAGCATATTTTCCGAATCTTGCAGGAGTTGATTAGCAATACCCTTCGCCATGCCCAGGCCTCTTGTTTGGATGTCTATCTCTATCAGACGGATCTTGAATTGCAACTGAAGGTGGTGGACAATGGGATTGGTTTCCAGTTAGGGAGTTTAGACGACTTGAGTTATGGACTCCGCAATATCAAGGAGCGGGTCGAAGATATGGCAGGGACGGTTCAGTTATTAACAGCTCCCAAGCAAGGATTAGCAGTTGATATCCGTATTCCCTTGCTAGATAAGGAATGATAAAGGAGTAAAGATGAGAATTTTACTAGTAGATGACCATGAAATGGTCCGATTGGGCTTGAAAAGCTACTTTGATCTCCAAGACGATGTAGAAGTTGTGGGTGAGGCGGCAAACGGGTTTCAAGGTATTGACTTGGCCTTGGAACTGCGTCCAGATGTCATTGTCATGGATATCGTCATGCCTGAGATGAATGGGATTGATGCGACCTTGACCATCCTAAAAGAATGGCCTGAAGCCAAGATTTTGATTGTCACCTCTTACTTGGACAATGAAAAAATCATGCCAGTTTTGAATGCAGGTGCTAAAGGTTATATGCTCAAGACTTCTAGTGCAGACGAACTGCTCCATGCAGTTCGTAAGGTGGCTGATGGGGAGCTGGCTATTGAACAAGAGGTCAGCAAAAAGGTCGAATACCACCGCAATCATATGGAACTTCATGAGGACTTGACTGCGCGTGAGCGAGATGTTCTCCAACTGATTGCTAAGGGTTACGAAAATCAGCGCATCGCAGATGAACTTTTTATCTCTCTCAAGACGGTCAAGACCCACGTGTCCAACATTCTTGCCAAACTTGAGGTTAGCGATCGCACCCAGGCGGCGGTCTATGCCTTTCAGCACCATTTGGTGGGGCATGAGGAGTTTTAATAGTTATATAAAATAATGTTGGATAAATGGTTGAACTTAGTATCAAAGAAGCGAGTAAGTACCTCTAGCGTGATTGAAAAGCGCATTCATTACTTGAAAAAAGTCGCTCGTTTATGTTATAATAGACTGTATTTAAAAAATTTTAAGGAGAAATGACAGAATGTCTGTATCATTTGAAAACAAAGAAACAAACCGTGGTGTCTTGACTTTCACTATCTCTCAAGACCAAATCAAACCAGAATTGGACCGTGTCTTCAACTCAGTGAAGAAATCTCTTAATGTTCCAGGTTTCCGTAAAGGTCACCTTCCACGCCCTATCTTCGACAAAAAATTTGGTGAAGAGTCACTTTACCAAGACGTTATGAACGCTCTTTTGCCAAATGCTTATGAAGCAGCTGTAAAAGAAGCTGGCCTTGAAGTGGTTGCTCAACCAAAAATTGACGTAACTTCAATGGAAAAAGGTCAAGACTGGGTTATCACTGCTGAAGTTGTTACAAAACCTGAAGTAAAATTGGGTGACTACAAAAACCTTGAAGTATCAGTTGATGTAGAAAAAGAAGTAACTGACGCTGACGTTGAAGAGCGTATCGAACGCGAACGCAACAACTTGGCTGAATTGGTTATCAAAGAAGCTGCTGCTGCAAACGGCGACACTGTTGTTATCGACTTCGTTGGTTCTATCGACGGTGTTGAATTTGACGGTGGAAAAGGTGAAAACTTCTCACTTGGACTTGGTTCAGGTCAATTCATCCCTGGTTTCGAAGACCAATTGGTAGGTCACTCAGCTGGTGAAACTGTTGATGTTATCGTAACATTCCCAGAAGACTACCAAGCAGAAGACCTTGCAGGTAAAGAAGCTAAATTCGTGACAACTATCCACGAAGTAAAAGCTAAAGAAGTTCCAGCTCTTGACGATGAGCTTGCAAAAGACATCGACGAAGAAGTTGAAACACTTGCTGAATTGAAAGAAAAATACCGCAAGGAATTGGCTGCGGCTAAAGAAGAAGCATACAAAGATGCAGTTGAAGGTGCAGCAATTGATAAAGCTGTAGAAAACGCTGAAATCTTAGAACTTCCAGAGGAAATGATCCACGAAGAAGTTCACCGTTCAGTAAATGAATTCCTTGGAAACTTGCAACGTCAAGGCATCAACCCTGACATGTACTTCCAAATCACTGGAACTACTCAAGAAGACCTTCACAAACAATACGAAGCAGAAGCTGAGTCACGTACTAAGACTAACCTTGTTATTGAAGCAGTTGCTAAAGCTGAAGGATTTGACGCTTCAGAAGAAGAAATCCAAAAAGAAATCGAGCAATTGGCAGCAGACTACAACATGGAAGTTGCTCAAGTACAAAGCTTGCTTTCAGCTGATATGTTGAAACACGATATCACAATCAAAAAAGCTGTTGAATTGATCACAAGCACAGCAACAGTTAAATAATCTTAATAAACAAAAATCCCACCTGAATTGGTGGGTTTTCTTGTGCACTATTTTCCAAAAATCTCTTTGAGATCTGCGTCAGTAATCCCAATCATGGCTGGGATGCTGTCCCAGTTTTCTTCGGTTAGGATATAAGATTGTTTAGGGGCACTTGATGTGACTGTTTCGGAAACAGCTTGTGTATTTTCTTCAACATTTTCAATTAAATCGCTGAATCGTTCAATCAGATAGGTTTTTCGGGCAGTTCCGATGTGCTGGGTAGCATAGTCGAAGGCCTGTAATTCGCCTAGTAAGATAAGCTTGCTTTTGGCGCGTGTAATGGCTGTGTAGATGAGGTTTCTCTCCAGCATACGCCTGCTAGCACTGGTAATCGGTAGGATGACAACAGGGAACTCACTTCCCTGAGACTTATGGATACTCATGGCATAGGCCAGGCGAATCTTGTACCATTCGTTACGTGGGTAGGAGACCTCGTTGCCATCAAAATCAATCACAATTTCGTCCTGTTTTGACTCGGTATATTTACCGGGAATCAGGTCTGTGATGGCTCCCAAATCTCCATTAAAGACATTGATTTCAGCATCATTGACCAAGTGAATGACCTTGTCGCCCTTACGATAGTGACACTGGGGAGCTTCAAAACTAAGTTGGTCTTTTTGTGGTGGGTTAAGGAGGTCTTGCATGAGCTGGTTGATGGCGTCAATCCCTGCTGTCCCTCGGTACATGGGAGCCAGAACTTGGATATCACGTGCAGGGATGCCGCTTCTGAGGGCAGCGCCTAAGATTTTCTCAATGGTAGCAGGAATATGGCCGCTAGCAATTTCAAAGTAGGAACGGTCTGCTTTTTTCTGGGTGAAATCAGCTGGCAAGATTCCCTGTCGAATCTGACTAGCTAGGGTAACGATGGTTGATTCTTCGCTTTGTCGGTAAATTTTTTCCAAGCGAGTCTGAGGAATCAAGGGAATATGAAGCAGGTCAGCTAGAACCTGTCCAGGGCTGACAGACGGTAGCTGATCGCTATCTCCCACGATGAGGATTTTACTGTTAGAAGAGATGTTGGAGAAGAGTTGATTAGCCAGCCAAGTATCCACCATGGAGAATTCATCCACGATGATAAAATCAGCATCCAGATAATCTTCCAAATGGCTGGTATCATCGTCGCCTGTCATTCCTAAGTGGCGGTGTATGGTCGCGCTAGGCAAGCCTGTCAATTCATTCATACGTCGAGCGGCTCGACCGGTTGGAGCGGCAAGAAGAATCGGCAGGTTACTTTTTTTCCTGAGGTCAAGTCCTTCTAAAAGGGCGTAAACAGCGATGATCCCATTGATAACAGTTGTCTTACCAGTACCGGGCCCACCTGTCAGGATAAAGACCTTGTTCTGGATAGCGTCGCAGATAGCTTGTTTTTGAATGCAATCATACTCAATCCCTAGTTCTTGCTCGACAGTAGTGATATGTTTTTGAATGGTTTCTAAATCTTGGCTCTTATGTTTTCCTTTTTCAAGGATACGAACCAAGTGACTGCGGATACCTTCCTCAGCGAAAAAGAGACTATTGTCAAAAATTTTGGTATCAATTTGCTGAACCTTGTCTTCTTCGATCAGGTAGGAGAGCTCTTGGGCCACTTGGCTGGGGTCCAGTTCCACGGGGCGGGAAGATTCAAGGAGAGTAAGGGTTTGTTCTAGCAAATCCCGTGCTTCAACATAGGTGTCCCCTGTTTCCATACAGGCCTGAAAAAGACTGTGAACTAGTCCTGCACGGAAGCGTTCAGGAGCTTGAGTTTCGATGCCTAGTTCCTCCGCTAATTGGTCTGCAATAGTAAATCCCAATCCTTTGATATCTTCAACCAGTTGGTAGGGATAATTTTCAACCACATCAAGGGTTTCTTCCTTGTAAAAGTCTTGAATCTGAAAGGCTAGTTTATTGGGGATGCCGTAGTTGGCTAGTTTTGCCAAGACCATTTCTGTCCCATAGTTGAGACGGAGAGTGGAGACGAATGCCTCGCGATTTTTGGCAGAGAGACCTGCGATGCCTTCTAGCTTTTCTGGGTGTTGCAGAATTTCGTCAATGGTATTGTCGCCATAGGTGTCCACGATTTTCTGAGCTGTCTTGAGACCAATTCCCTTGAAATGGCTACTGGAGAAGTACTTAACCAGCCCTTTACTAGTTGGTTTTGCGCGTTCATAACGGCTGATTTGCAGTTGTTCCCCATACTTGGAGTGCTGGACAATTTGCCCCCAAAAAGTGTAGTCTTCGCCCTCAATCACATCAGCCATGGTGCCGGTGACAATGATTTCAAAATCATCAAAATCCTCTGCGTCGGTATCTTCGATTTCTAGGAGGAGGATGCGATAAAAATTACTGGGATTTTCAAAAATAATCCGTTCAATGGTTCCTGAAAAATAAACTTCCATAAAATTCCTTTGCATGAATAGGTGAGAGTTCGGGATATTTTTATTATAGTCAATAAACTATCACTTCTCACGATAGAAGAAGAGGCTGAGATTTTTGATTCTCGGCCTCTTAGGTCTCTTAAAATGTTCCGATACGGGTGATTGGCCAGAAGCGGAATTTAGCTTCCCCTGTGATATCTTTTGCTTTGAAAGTACCTACATGGCGGCTGTCGCTCGAAACTAAGCGGTCGTCTCCGAGGAGAAGGTATTCTCCTTCTGGGACAGTAAAGCTAAAGTTGGTATTATAGTTGACATCAACTGTGAAGGCTTGGGCTTTTTCAGCAATACTTCTAAAGAAAGTTCCTTTATTTCCTTCAAATCCCTTGCCTGAGTAGGTGCTTTGGAGTTTGTCATCCTTAAAGCGTTTGATGTAGTCAGCTAGATAAGGTTCGTCCGTCTCTTTGTCATTGATGTAAAGTTTATCATTTTCGTAACGAATGGTGTCGCCAGGCATTCCGATGACACGTTTGACAATGTCCTTATTACCGTCTTCCTCATGGGCTACCACGATATCAAAACGGTCAATAGGGAGGTGCTTAACGACAAAGAGAATTTCGCCATCCGCTAGGGTAGGATCCATGGAATGTCCTTCTACGCGGACATTACTCCAAAAAAAGATACGACTTAAAGCTAGTAATGACAGAATTAGGAGGAACAATCCCCACTCTTTTAAGAAATGTTTAAATGAATTCATAACTTACCCTTCTAAGCGTTTTTTCGCTTTTTCAGTATTTTTAAAGTGCAATTTGGCGCAGAAATTGAGTCCTTGCATACCATAGGCTTGCAAAATCTGGTTAGCCACCTTATCAGAAGCCGTTCCAGCTCCACTTGGAAGTTGATAGCCCAGCTCTCGTCCCAGATTTTCAAGATTTTCTAGAAAGAGATCACGCGCAATGATAGAAGAAACTGCGACAGCCAAGTATTTGCCCTCAGCCTTTTCTTCTAAGCTAATAGGATTGCTGAAACGATTGGCCTCTTGTGCCAAGTACTTGTCATAATTTTTAGCACTGGTAAAGGCATCAATCACAATTTTCTCAGGCTGAATGCCTTTTTGAAGAAGGAGATAGATAGCCTGATTATGGAGGGCTACTTTAACAGAAACAGCATTGTAGCGGTCTCCGATGACCTCGTTGTACTTGCTTGGTGAGAGAAGAAGTGCCTGGTGTTGGATTTTTTCCTTGAGGATAGGGGCAATCTGACGAATCTTTTGGTCGGTCAGAGTCTTAGAATCTCCCACACCGAGTTTTCGCAAGAAGGCATGCTGGTCAGGTGTGACAAAGGAAGCCACAACTGCAAGCCCACCAAAGTAGGAACCATTCCCTACTTCATCTGTCCCAATCAAAGGGAGATTTTGTCCGCTAGTTTCCTCTACAACTTGATATCCAAAGAAACTAGCATATTTCTCGGCCCCTTCACCCTGAAGCAAGACCTTTCCAGAAGTATAGATAGAAACCGTTGCTTGAGGTAGTCGTAAAAAGTAGCGAATATAGGGATTCTTGCTGGGAGCCAGACTGGTTTGATAGTGTTCAAGAAAAGCCTGAATCTCCTTTTCGCTTGGTGTGAGTGTTATACTTGCCATAGTTTCTATTGTACCACAAAAGCAGGCAAATTTGTAAAAACTGACAAAATTAGCGAATTTTGGTATAATATCGTGAGGTGAATTTTATGGCAAATCTAAATCGATTCAAATTTACATTCGGGAAAAAATCATTAACCTTGACGAGCGAACATGATAACCTTTTTATGGAGGAAATCGCCAAGGTTGCGACAGAAAAATACCAAGCAATTAAAGAACAAATGCCTAGTGCAGATGATGAAACAATCGCTCTTTTGTTGGCAGTCAACTGTTTATCGACTCAACTCAGCCGTGAGATTGAATTTGATGATAAGGAGCAAGAATTAGAAGAATTGCGCCACAAGCTTGTGACTTGCAAGCAAGAACAGAGCAAGATTGAGGATTCCTTATGATTTCACTCCTTCTTCTATTGGTCTTGGCTTGGGGATTTTATATCGGCTATCGTAGAGGCCTGCTCTTACAGGTGTATTACCTGATTTCAGCCATGGCATCGGCTTTTGTGGCTGGCCAGTTTTATAAGGGGCTTGGAGAGCAATTTCATTTGCTGCTCCCTTATGCAAATCCACAGGAAGGTCAGGGAACTTTCTTTTTCCCATCGGATCAACTCTTTCAGTTGGATAAGGTCTTTTACGCAGGGATCGGCTACTTGCTTGTATTTGGGATTGTCTATAGCATTGGTCGTTTGCTTGGTCTCCTCTTACACTTGATTCCTAGTAAAAAACTGGGTGGTAAGTTGTTCCAAGTTTCAGCAGGGATCTTGTCCATGTTGGTGACCTTATTTGTCTTGCAAATGGCCTTGACCATACTAGCAACCATTCCCATGGCAGCTATACAAAATCCTCTTGAAAAGAGTATCGTCGCAAAACACATCATCCAGAGCATACCGGTAACAACCAGTTGGCTCAAACAAATTTGGGTGACAAATTTAATCGGATAAAAAGGGCAGGAGTTTTCCTAGCCCTTTGTTTACAGATTGACTCGAATCTATCAGAATGTAAAAAGCTACCACACCTAGACATTCAAAGACAAGGAAATAAAGATGAACAAGAAAATATTAGAAACATTAGAGTTCAATAAGGTCAAGGCCTTGTTTGAACCCCATTTGTTGACCGAGCAGGGGTTGGAGCAGTTGAGACAGCTGGCTCCGACTGCTAAAGCGGATAAAATCAAACAGGCTTTTGCTGAGATGAAGGAAATGCAGGCTCTCTTTGTCGAGCAACCGCATTTTACCATTCTTGCAACTAAGGAAATTGCAGTAGTCTGCAAGCGGTTGGAGATGGGAGCGGATCTCAATATCGAGGAGTTCCTACTCTTGAAGCGCGTGCTTCTTGCTAGCCGAGAATTGCAAAGTTTTTACTCCAATCTGGAAAATGTTAGCTTGGAAGAATTAGCTCTCTGGTTTGAGAAATTGCATGATTTTCCGCAAATACAAGGAAGTCTCCAGGCCTTTAATGATGCAGGTTTCATTGAAAATTTTGCCAGTGAAGAATTAGCGCGCATCCGTCGAAAAATCCATGATAGCGAGAGTCAGGTGCGCGATGTTTTACAGGACCTGCTTAAGCAAAAAGCACAGATGTTGACAGAAGAGATTGTTGCCAGTAGAAATGGCCGTCAGGTTTTACCAGTCAAAAACACCTACCGCAATAAAATTGCAGGTGTCGTTCATGATATTTCTGCTAGTGGAAATACCGTCTATATCGAACCCCGTGAGGTGGTCAAACTGAGCGAAGAAATTGCCAGTTTACGAGCAGATGAGCGCTATGAAATGCTTCGCATTCTCCAAGAAATTTCTGAACGTGTCCGTCCTCATGCGGCTGAAATTGCCAATGATGCTTGGATTATCGGCCATCTGGACTTGATTCGTGCCAAGGTCCGCTTTATCCAAGAAAGACAAGCAGTTGTTCCTCAGCTATCAGAAAACCAAGAGATTCAACTGCTCCATGTCTGTCATCCTCTGGTCAAAAATGCCGTCGCAAATGATGTCCATTTTGGCCAAGATTTAACAGCCATTGTCATTACAGGTCCCAATACAGGTGGGAAGACCATCATGCTCAAAACTCTCGGTTTGACACAGGTCATGGCCCAGTCAGGCTTACCTATTTTAGCAGATAAGGGAAGTCGTGTTGGTGTTTTTGAAGAAATCTTTGCTGATATTGGCGATGAACAGTCTATTGAACAGAGCTTGTCTACCTTCTCTAGCCACATGACCAATATTGTGGATATTCTTGGCAAGGTCAACCAACATTCACTCTTACTCTTGGATGAGTTGGGGGCTGGTACAGATCCCCAAGAGGGAGCAGCCCTTGCCATGGCTATTCTGGAGGATCTTCGCCTGCGTCAGGTCAAGACTATGGCGACGACCCACTATCCAGAACTCAAGGCCTACGGTATTGAGACAGCCTTTGTGCAAAATGCCAGCATGGAGTTTGATACTGCAACTCTACGCCCGACCTATCGCTTTATGCAGGGTGTTCCTGGTCGAAGCAATGCTTTTGAAATTGCTAAACGTCTAGGCCTATCTGAAGTTATCGTAGGGGATGCCAGTCAGCAGGTTGATCAGGACAATGATGTCAATCGGATTATTGAGCAACTGGAAGAGCAGACGCTGGAAAGTCGTAAACGCTTGGACAATATCCGTGAGGTGGAGCAAGAAAATCTCAAGATGAATCGTGCTCTCAAAAAACTCTACAATGAGCTTAATCGTGAAAAGGAAACAGAACTTAACAAGGCGCGTGAACAGGCTGCTGAGATTGTGGACATGGCCCTAAGTGAGAGTGACCAGATTCTTAAAAATCTCCACAGTAAATCTCAACTCAAGCCTCACGAAATCATTGAAGCCAAGGCCAAGTTGAAAAAATTGGCTCCTGAAAAAGTAGATTTGTCAAAAAATAAGGTTCTTCAAAAGGCTAAGAAAAAACGAGCTTCAAAGGTGGGAGATGATATTGTGGTGCTCAGCTATGGTCAGCGAGGTACCTTGACCAGTCAACTCAAGGATGGTCGCTGGGAAGCCCAAGTCGGATTGATTAAGATGACTTTAGAAGAGAAAGAATTTGACCTCGTTCAAGCCCAGCAAGAAAAGCAAGTCAAGAAGAAACAGGTCAATGTCGTGAAACGAACTTCTGGTCGTGGCCCACAAGCCAGACTGGACCTTCGAGGCAAGCGCTATGAAGAGGCCATGAATGAGCTAGATGCCTTTATCGACCAAGCCTTGCTTAATAATATGGCTCAAGTAGATATCATCCATGGTATCGGAACAGGTGTCATCCGTGAAGGTGTCACCAAATACCTACAAAGAAACAAGCATGTCAAGAGTTTCGGCTATGCCCCACAAAATGCTGGAGGCAGTGGTGCGACTATTGTGACATTTAAAGGATAAGAAAAGCCTGAGGAAATATATTGTTCCTCAAGCTTTTTTATTTTCTAGGTTAGATGTCTAGAGGTTGTCCAGTGTGATTGAGCTGTGTGACAGAGACAAAGAAATCCTCTCTCATTCGAGTCAGAAGTTGATTTGGATAGATTTTTTCAAAGTTATCAAGACTAGCAAAGATATGCTTAGCAAGTTCTAGACCTCTGACATCGTCTTGTCTGAGAAAATTATTAGCACGTTCCATGGAAATGCTAATCATCTCTGTCATCTTGGTACTCAGTAGAGGGAAAGTATTAATCACTTCCAAGGTCTTCAACGCTAGATTTTCAGCTTTATCATAGTAGCCATTAATAGAGTAATGCTTGATAGCAGTTCTTAAGCAGGCAATGTAGTAGTCAGCAGTACGGATTGAATGGTACTCTGTCTGTTTTTTTAGAGTGTCTAATAAATGGTAGAGTCTGTAGTCTAAAAATTCAATTGAAAAGTGAGGCAGGATAGATGAAAAGATATTCACCTCAATTTTATTCCAATCGTCCAATTCACTAAGATAGTTTTTTATATATTCTAGTTCTTGATAATCTTTTGGAGTCAGAAAAGAATCTCCGATGATGTTTGCGATAGCAAATTTATTGACTACACGATTGGCAATCACATAGTGTTCAGCGATCCCAGGATTTTCCATGGGTTGATTAATCAAACTAATGATCTTTTTAAATTCACGCTTATAGGCCAAATCAGCAACTTGAGCCTGTAATTTATGAAATTCCGTTGGAAACATCTGCGTTTTGAGACTATCAAAGGTCTCTTTATCAATTCCAATATTAGAAAGAATCTCTTCAAATTTTTGAATGGTTATTCGAGATTTCCCTTGCTCAAACTGACGTAAAAAATGTGGAGTCACCGTTGTGCCAGCAGCTTCCTTCTGAGTAAACCCTCTCTCCTCACGAATGGCCTTATATACTAATCCATAAATACTTTCATCTTGCATCCTAAAGCTCCTCGAGTCCTTTTTTCTATTCTATCATAATTCTACCAATTTTTAAGGTGATTTTAAGAAAAAAGTAATTATAGTTACGTTTTTTCGGGGGGGGGGGGGGGTAATTGTTTAATAAAGGTAAATATAAATACGCTTTTCGTAAATAAGGTAAAAAGCATGCTATACTGTAACCGTAAACAATAAGATTAAAAAGGAGATTGTTGATGATTAAATACAAAGAATTGAAAAGTTATATAGATGAATGGAGATATTATTCCGATGAGAACAATCCAAGATTGGATTTAGAATATTGCAAGACAAAAATTGTTGAGAAAGCAAAAGAGTTTGATCTTCCTTGTCAAATTGATGAAGAACAAATAAAACTCGGCGGTTTGTTCAATAAAGAGATTGAAGAATGTCTAGTTATTTCGCACCCAGATCATCAGAAAGACTATGTAAAGTTTTGTTTTCGTTTAAAAAACCAAGGATCAGTACAACTTCTGACTATAGATACTTTAGGTGAGAGTAAACAATTAAAAAAATACTATATATCAGAAGATAATAAAAGATTCAGAGAAGCAATTAGACAATCGGACTTGTCATTGGGTCAGAAATTAGGAGCTCAACTTAGTAACTTAACAGTTAGCGGTCTTAGAGCTTTAGGGAAAAATCAGAGCAAGATTGATGCAGAATTACAATACTGTGAGTTTTTAACAGAGGTACTAACACAGTTTAAATCAAATAATGATTAGGAGTGAAATATGAGCAAAGCAATTGGAATTGATTTAGGAACGACTTATTCAGCAGTATCTGTATTATCAGAGACTGGACAACCACAAATTTTATTGAATCAAGATGGTGAAAATTTAACCCCATCTGTTGTATTCTTTCAGGATTTTGATGGGAAAGATGAACCACTTGTTGGTATTCAAGCTAAAAATTTGGCAGCAAGTAGACCTGAAGCAGTTGTACAGTATGTCAAAAGACAGATGGGAAATCCAAACTGGAAGTTTGATTCTCCTAGTGATACTGTTTATACAGCAGAGGAAATTTCAGCAATCATTTTAAAAAGATTAAAAGAAGGAGCAGAAAATGCACTTGGTGACAAAGTAGAGGATGTTGTAATAACTGTTCCAGCTTATTTTGATGATGCCCGTAGAACAGCAACGAAACATGCTGGAGAAATTGCTGGACTTAATGTTTTACGAGTTTTAAATGAACCGACAGCCGCTGCACTTGCATACGGTATATCAGCAGAAAAAAATGAGACAGTATTGGTATACGATTTAGGTGGCGGAACTTTTGATGTCACATTAATGAAAATAAAAGATGGCGAGTTTGATGTTATTGCTACCGATGGAGATCGTAATCTAGGAGGGTTTGATTTTGATAACGCTTTATCAATGATTATTGCTGAAAAGATGGAAGAACAGGGAGCAGAGGATATTTATACGGATGAACATTTTACTGCCTTACTTCGTGAAAAATCAGAGAATACAAAGAGAGGGCTAACAACTGTAGAAAAAACAAATGTCTTTCTCGACTATAAAGGAAAAAGTTATAAAATTCCGATAACACGTGTAGAATTTGAAGAAGCAACAAAAAGTCTAATGAATCGTACAGAGGAGCTGTTAGATGATGTTGTTGAAGAATCTGGAATGTCATGGGATGAAATTGACCAAGTACTATTAATAGGTGGTTCAACTCGAATGCCAATGGTACAAAGAAAATTGGAAGAGAAAATTGGGAAGAAGATTGTATATTCTATTAATCCAGATGAAGCTGTAGCACAAGGAGCAGCTATTCAGGCAGCATTGGAAATCGCTAGTAAATCAGAAAGTGCAGATGTTAGTGAAACAGTTCGTGGATTAGCAGAAAAGTTAGTTGTTTCGGATGTCACTTCTCAAGCCTTGGGAACTCTGGCTCTTTCGAATGGTGTGCAAAGAAATACAATTATTATTCCTAAAAATTCTAAGGTACCAAACAAGTATTCTGAGTATTTTTCAACGGTTGCAGATAATCAACAAAATGTGTTAGTAGAGGTTACTCAAGGGGATGACGAGGATCCGCAATTTGTTACGGTTATAGGAGAGAGTACCATTAAATTACCAGGTGACTGGCCAGCAGGAACGGTTTTGAAGGTAACTTATCATTATGATGTCGATCAAACAGTTTTTGTAGAGGTACATGATTCGGATAATCACTTATTAGGGACTTTTGAAGTAGAGAGACAAGCAAATCTCGATAAAAGTGCTGTAGAAGTAGCTAGTCGTAAAATAAAAGATTTAACTATTGATTAGGGGAGGGACACAATGACGGTCATAAACTATTATGAAGAGTTAGGGATTTCAGAAACAAGTTCATTAGATGATGTTAAGAAAAGTATCAAGTCAAATAGAAGACGCTATCGCCAGTTGACAGGCTCACCAAATATTGATCAAAGATCAATGGCTGAGAGAAAGATGGAAGTCTTTGCACAGGCAGAAAAAGTATTTGAAAGTGAAGAAACCAGACAAAAATATGATAGGGAATTAGAAAATTCTAAACAAAGTTCTGAAGGAGTCCCTGATTCGACTCCAACTAATCATTCAAATACAAGTTATCTTGATTCAGCTAGGCAAGCCTTCTATTCAGGAAAGAAGTCATTAGCTTATTCCTACATTGAAGAAGCCTTAAAAATAAATCGAAATGATGCAGATGTTTGGTATTTCAAGGCTATGATTAGCCTTGAAGATAGAAAGTTATCGGATGCAGAATTAGCTATCAGTGAAGCTAATAGGTTGAGACCTAAAAATGCAGATATCTTATCCTTGTTAGGTGATGTTTATTGTGAACAGAATCAGCAGAAGTTTGCAATTCAGTATTATCAGGAAGCTTTTGAACTATCTAATGATTCCTTTTATCTTTTGAAAAAGGGGAGATCACTATTTTTATTCGAACAGTATAAACAGGTAGTAAAAGATGTTCGATATCTGTACGATCATTATTTAGAAGAAAATAAAAATAATGAAGAATATATTTATTACCTTTTATCATGCTCTTATAGAGAAATTGGAGATAATGAGGAAGCCTATAATTTTGCAAGAAAATTAGTAGATGTTTCAGATTCACTAGAGCATAAATTACATTATGCAGGTATTCTATTTTTGAAATCTGAAGATGAGTGTGAGAATTATTTAGATACCTTAAACGAACGCTATGGTAACAATAAAGATTTCCAGCAAGAGTATTTTAAGTTGTTATTAGATATCACGATAGAGCGTATGAAAAAAGCACCTGATACAGACGTTGAGGCTTTCTTTAGAAAATATATTGATCGAACAAAATATGAGAATGAAGCAGTTCTAGATAATAAGGCGCGTGTTCGAATTGCAGAGGCTTACTTGGCTAAGGCACAAAGTTTAGGGATTGAAAATAAAATTATAGATAATGATTTTTACAATGAATTTATTGAAAATAAAAATTATATCAATTATGCCACAACACGCCATTCACAAGGTATGGGATGTCTCATGTTCATCTTGGTTTTTGCAGCCAATTGGTTTTTGAGTGGTTTCTTTGATAAGTTTGTACATAGCTTTTGGATTAGTAACGCATTAAGTTTGGCATTGTTATCAAATATTGTCTTGTATTACAATTACCCTAAAGGATGGCAAATAAATAGAAGAAAGAAAGGATAAAGTTTTTATGAGTGAAGAAGTATTGCATGAAAAAGTTTCGTATATCGTAGATAAAGTTGAAGATATTGAATCTTTAATTACACGCCGTTTATTAGAAGATAAAGCAAAAAATAGTCTGATTGAAGAACTGAAGCAATATTTAATCTATAGACAGGATTTAGATAAGGGTGAGAAATTTGCTCCTTTTATGAAACAGATTCTTCAAGTTATTGATCGTATTGAATCATCTGAGGAAAAATCAGATTTGCTTACTTCAATTGCTGAAGAACTTCTGCAAATTCTTTCATTGAATGGATTACAAGTTATTGATAATAGTGGTATGATTGACCCAAGTATGCATGAGGTTGTTAATACAGTAGCAGTTACTGATGAACAAAGTGAAAATAATATTGTTGAAGTATTACAAAAAGGATATTTGTTAAATAACAGGGTTCTTAGACCAAGTAAAGTGACTATTGCTAAATAAGGTATTTTTTAGGAGGTGGAGAAATTGTTGCGCTTTTTTAAGCATCGCAGAAACATACTATATTTTATATTAGGATTTCTTTGGGGCAGAAGACAGAATGCTAAGGTTTCTTCAGAACCACCTACTCCTTCCACACCTAAAAATAGTGAACTTCCCAGTATTTCCAAGGCAACTCATAATGGTAAAATGACGGGATTTGAACCACAAAAACTTAAGACTTATCAACTTTATCAGCATGAATTGATGTTTGGAGAACCTGGAAAAGGATTGAATAAATCAGGATTCGATGAATCTGCTGTTAATCTTGGTCAAGAGGGTGAAATCAATTTTGCTAAAGCATTACAAAAAAAAGGGCTTTTAGAAAAACTAGTTACCTTTTGGTCTGTTCATAATCTCAATTTAGAAGATGAAAGGGTGGATGCAGATATTGATTGTGTTATTGTTTCTGGATCTACAATTTGGTTAGTAGATTTAAAATTTTATGCTTCAGGAAATGTGATTTATAGAGAAGCGGATGGTTTATTGTACACTATAGATAGTGCTACAGGAGCTCAAATAGGCAGACCTAAAAAAATGTCCCCTAACATGTCTTATGCAGAAGAAAGCTTTTCCCATAAATTTGCAAATTTACTAAAATATTATCGTTTGGAAACACGTGTTGTCTTGATGCCGACCTATAAGGGTGCAGGTAGATTGGATAATGTCTTTTGGCCAGGTCAGATTAAGGCTGTTAGTCTAGAAGAGATGTTAGATGAGTTATCTAGGGAGGATAAGTTTAGGGATACAATTGGTGGACAGATGATTCGGCAGACATTTAATTTACTTTTGAAACGTTAAATTATGTAAAAATAGTAAAGTATTTGATGTTATAGATTTTTTATATGAATTATATATCAAGAATAATATGAGCCGAATTGAATTTACTAGGACTTATACAATCCAGTAAAATATTTCTAAGTAAGTATTAGAAATTATTTTAATCAGTTCAGATTAATGTTTATCTACAAATTATTAAACAAATATAGGGGGGTGCTTGAAGGTTGTCATGGTTTTAAGAAATGATAAATTGGATGGATAGGAGAGCTGGAAGTTATATGAGAACAAACATTTTAAAATTAAGTCAATTCTTGAATATTTTCTATTTAAAAATTGCTTTACTAATATTCTCGTGCTTGTATTTTATCGCTCCATGGTTCATTGTATTAAAGGATTTTGAAACATATAAAGTTCAATATCCAGCTGTTATTGGAATAGCTGAGTTTATCGTTTTAACATCTTTCTTAGTTTTTGTATATATTTCACCAATATTCTTTGTGATTTTTCTATATAAAATAATTGTGGGCAGTATTAATGTAAGACGCTGTTTGATACAGATAAAGAATTACAAATTCTATATGATTGTTTTGAATAGAATACCACTACATACATTTATGGTTTATTTTTCATCAGTATTGTTATGGTTAATGTATCTTACAAAACCAGTGGATTTGAGTAATGTTTTACCTTTGCCAATTATCTTACCTCTTGAAAAGATAAATCCCTTCTATATGATTCTAGGATATTGGTTATTAAATAAGCGATGTGAATATCAGTTGCATCAGTACCTTTATCCTGTGATGAGAGGGAGTTCTCATGACGTTAGAATTTATGCACTGCCAGAGGAACTTTTTATCTGGAATAGGAATAGAAGTCAAAAAATTGGTAAGTGGAAACGAGATAGAAGGTACAATACGACCGCTGATCTAGTAGAAGCTCAAATTGGTTATAGTAAGTTTCCGTTTTTTTTGCTGGCAACAAAATGGTCAGTGGATCCTTATGAACAAAACTGGACAATTGGAGAAAAGGCATATTTGACAAGTAAGTGGAAATGATAAAATAGAAAGTCTTTATTCTAATGACTATAGAAAAGCCTAAGTATATTTCTTTTTCATAAAACAATTTCATTTGCTAATCAAATAAAAGATAAACACAGATACTCTTTTCATAAATATAGTAGAGTCCACCCCTTACTGTAACCGTAAACAATAAAAATTTAAAGGAGATTGTTGATGATGAAGTCAAAAACAGTTTTAGTGACTAGTCTAGCGGCTGCAACACTTGGTCTTGTCTCTCTTGTAGACACAGCAGGAGTTCTACCTTTTTCAGCACAAACAGTGCGTGCTGAAATTACTCGTACCGAGAATCATGAGGTAAAATCTAAGATTACTCCAGGTTCAGAAAATGAAAAAATCTATGTTGATATGACTGTTCAAAGTGTACCTGGTAGCTCATATGCGTATATACGAGCAGATCTTATAAATAAAAATACTGGAAAAAAGCTAAAAAAGAAGCTTTAGGAAGAAGATTTGATGCTGCGCCTGTACCCCGTACTGTACAAGATTCTACAACTTTTTCAAGTGTACCTGATGGAGAATATTATCTAAAATTTTATAGTGAAGATGAACTAACTTCTAAAACTTTACATATTTTCAGCGGTATATAAGCGACATTCACTGTTAAGAATGAAAAATATGTCAATCCTCTAGAAACGTCCAATAAACCTGAAACACCAAAACAAGAGAAATCGACACCAACACCAATACCTAAAATTCAAACTGGTTGGTCAGGTAACTCATACTACCAAAATGGTAAAAAAGTCATTAACAATTGGGTTTTTGATGTTCATTACAATAGTTACTACTTTATCAATGTGAATGGAAATTATGTTCAAAATGCTTGGTCAGGTAATTACTATCTTAAATCAAATGGTAAGATGGCTGTGAATGAACGCACGCCAGATGGTTATCGTGTAGATGCATCAGGTAAATGGATTCGCTAGAATTATAGCTTGTGAGAGATGACCTATAACAAATAAATAGAAACGGAAAATAATTTTCGGATAGGTAACATTTTGATAAAATAAAAATACCGAAAGGAATTGGCACATGCTGATTCCTTTCTCTTAGATAAAGGAGTAATATGAAAAAGTTTTTATTAGTCACAACGCTTTTACTGACACTGGTTTTGGGAGGCTGTCAGTATCTACCATGGAACAAAAGCGCGGAAACACCATCTTATTCAACATCAGATACATCTGCGGCAAGTCCAGAGATAGATTGCAGTTACTACAATAAGGTTTTGGATGACTATGAAAAAGTAGCTAAAGGCACCTTGCCGACTGGTATGGATGTCAATCCCCTAGCTAGTCAAGTAAAGTCTTCTCAAGGTTTTTACACAGATGTGGTTTACCACAAGACAGATTTGAATAACGACGGAGTGGATGAACTCTTGCTTGCTCTTGAAATGAAGAGCGGCGAAAAGAGTTTACTTGATATTCGTACTTTGAAAGATGGAAAGGTGATCCGTCTGACCAATCAAGAAAATCGTTTAGACCAGATTGGTGAGAGAATGACAGTCGGTATCCTGCCAGACAATTCTCTGCTCTATCGTGGATCTAGTTCGGCAACGAGTCATATTTATGCTTACTACCAATTTAGTGAGGATGGACAGTCTTTGGTAAAAGTTAAGGAAGCTCAAGAGTTAGCAGATCTTGGTGTCGGTTCGCCCATTTCTCTAGAAACCCTAAGTTGGAAGTCAGTTTCAGATAAACTTCCTGGAGGAAGTAATTCAGACAAGGGGACAGCTGCAACAGCATCTTCAACTACCAAAACAGCTTCAGGGAAAATGGATATAAACGCCATCAAAAATGGAGATTTTTCTAGTATTGAGGGAAGATGGAGTACAGGAAATGGGGGACAGGATCTAGTTTTTAGTAAAAATGGCTTAATAGAACCAGCAGAATTTTATGTGGATATCAATGATGCTGTTTTTAAAGATGGATATATAATTACAAGTTATAAAGCTCCAACTATTAGGGCGCAACTCGATATGATTCCTGCTGGAGTGGTTATTCCGACAGTTACTGAGCCAAATTTTGTAGAAGATGCATCTGATACTAGTAGAGACCGAATGATTATTCACCAAGCACCTCACGCACATGGGAATGATCAATCCTTCTTCTACAAAGTCAAATAAGAATTTTCTAAAACACATTGACAAAAGCCAACATTTTTTGTAAAATAAGAATCAATTAAATACCAACACCGAATGAAGTTTAATAGAAGTGGTAAATCGTTTGATTTTTCATGACTGTAAATGGACGGAACTCTGGAGAGACCGTAAAGGCACCGAAGGGGCAAGGCAGGTAACTGCTCAAACTCTCAGGTAAAAGGACAGAGCTAGGATAGACCGCTTTTTAGCATTTATCTAAGCATTCCAGAGTACATGTATCTTGCATGTGCTCTTTCTTTTGGGGTTGAAAAGATAGGAGAAGGAAATGTTAGAATTGCTTAAATCAATCGATGCTTTTGCTTGGGGCCCACCTCTTTTGATTTTATTGGTCGGAACAGGAATTTACCTAACTGCTCGTCTAGGACTTTTGCAGGTTTTTCGTCTGCCCAAGGCTTTCCAGCTTATTTTTACTAAGGACAAGGGGCATGGCGATGTATCCAGCTTTGCGGCCTTGTGTACAGCCCTAGCAGCGACAGTTGGTACGGGAAATATTATCGGGGTGGCGACGGCTATCAAGGTCGGTGGACCAGGAGCCCTCTTTTGGATGTGGATGGCTGCTTTCTTTGGGATGGCTACCAAGTATGCGGAAGGACTCTTGGCGATTAAATATCGCACAAAGGACGACCATGGTGCAGTAGCGGGAGGTCCCATGCACTATATCCTTCTAGGGATGGGAGAAAAGTGGCGACCACTTGCTATCTTCTTTGCCCTGGCAGGTGTGCTAGTAGCTTTATTAGGAATCGGAACCTTCACCCAAGTCAACTCGATTACAGAATCTATCCAAAATACAACGACTATTTCGCCAGCTATCACGGCTCTCGTTTTGTCTGTATTAGTAGCGATTGCCGTTTTTGGCGGACTCAAGTCCATTTCAAAGGTTTCAACTACTGTTGTTCCTTTTATGGCTATTATTTATATTTTGGGAACTCTTACAGTTATTTTCTTTAATATTGGAAAAATTCCTTCTACAATCGCTTTAATCTTGACATCCGCTTTTAGTCCGGTTGCTGCGGTAGGTGGATTTGCCGGTGCTAGCATTCGGATGGCTATTCAAAATGGTGTGGCGCGTGGTGTGTTCTCAAACGAATCTGGTTTGGGTTCGGCTCCCATTGCAGCGGCTGCGGCTAAGACAAATGAACCGGTAGAGCAAGGCTTGATTTCCATGACAGGAACCTTTATTGACACCCTCATTATCTGTACTCTGACTGGTTTGACCATCTTGGTGACTGGTGTTTGGAGTGGTGACTTAAATGGGGTTGCCTTGACTCAGTCAGCCTTCTCAACAGTCTTTTCACACTTTGGACCTGCCCTTTTGACCATCTTCCTTGTGCTCTTTGCATTTACAACGATTCTAGGTTGGAACTACTACGGTGAACGCTGTTTTGAGTTTCTCTTTGGCGTTCGCTTTATCTGGCTCTATCGAGTGGTCTTTGTACTCATGGTCTTGTTGGGAGGATTTATCGAGTTGGATATGGTTTGGATTATCGCAGATATTGTCAACGCTTTGATGGCTCTGCCAAACTTGATTGCCCTCTTAGTCTTATCACCAGTCGTTCTTGCTGAGACTAAAAAGTATTTTGACAAATAATGAAATCACACATCGCGTGTGATTTTTTGCTTTCATAAAAAATTTCTATCAGTGCAATTTAAAATATATATTATACACGGTATAGAATCTGTGATAGACTAGGTTTCAACAACATGAAAAGAGGTTTTATAATGACAACATTTACCATCCATACAGTCGAATCAGCACCAGCAGAAGTGAAAGAAGTTCTTGAAACAGTAGAAAAAGATAACAATGGCTATATTCCTAACCTAATCGGTCTCTTGGCTAATGCACCCACTGCTTTAGAGGCTTACCGTACTGTCGGAGCTATCAACCGTCGCAACAGCCTGACACCCGTTGAGCGTGAAGTGGTGCAAATCACGGCAGCTGTGACCAATGGTTGTGCCTTCTGCGTCGCAGGTCACACAGCCTTTTCAATCAAACAAATCCAGATGAACGATGACCTTCTTCAAGCCCTTCGCAATCGGACTCCAATTGAAACAGATCCTAAACTGGACACCCTAGCTAAGTTTACCTTGGCAGTTATCAATACCAGGGGTCGTGTAGGAGATGAAGCCCTATCTGAGTTTCTAGAAGCTGGTTACACCCAACAAAATGCCTTGGATGTGGTTCTTGGTGTCAGCCTAGCAAGCCTCTGTAACTATGCCAATAACCTAGCCAATACACCAATTAATCCAGAATTGCAACCTTATGCTTAATTCATATCTGAGTAAAATGAAGTCTGAAATAATCGGACTTCATTTTTTATCCCCTCATTTAAGCGCTTTTATGCTATACTGAAACTAACATGATTATTGGAGGTTAGAATGAAAAAACTCCCCTTGGTATTTTCTGGATGTTTGCTAGGTTTAGCAGGAGCTGGAAATCTTATTTTAGATACGTTGCCGGTTCTGTCCCATCTGTTGAGTCTAGCAGGTTTGGTTTTGTGGATTTACTTTCTGCTTCTTCATCTCTTTAATTGGAAAGAAACAAAGCAAGAATTGACCAAGCCCCCTCTTTTGTCAGGAATGGCGACCTTTCCCATGGCTGGGATGATTTTATCTACCTATGTTTTTCGCGTCTTCCCTCATCTTCCTTTGGTAGCGCAAGGGCTCTGGTGGTTTTCATTTCTCTTGGATGTAGCCTTGATTGCTGGTTTCACCATCAAGTTTGCTTATCCGGGTCGGAGGGTTCATGCGACTCCTAGCTGGACGGTTCTCTATGTGGGGATAGCAGTAGCAGCCTTGACCTATCCTCTTGTAGGCATCATTGAAATTGCCTATGCGACATTGAGTTTTGGTTTTCTCTTGACCTTCTATCTCTATCCCCTTATTTATAGCGATTTAAAGAAACATCCACTCCCTGTAGCCATGCTTGGACAGGAAGGAATCTACTGTGCTCCTTTCTCTCTGCTCTTAGCTTCCTTGGTTCGAGTTGGAGGAGTCAGCCTACCGACTTGGCTCTTGATCGTAATGATTTTTGCATCTCAATCCTTCTTTTTCTTTGTTTTAACTCGTCTGCCCAATATTTTAAAACAAGGCTTTCAACCAGCTTTTTCAGCCCTCACTTTTCCAACCATTATTACAGCTACTTCGCTCAAGATGGCTCAAGGAATCTTGAAACTTCCATTTTTAGATTATCTGGTAATGGCTGAAACAGTTATATGCCTAACTATTTTATTCTTTGTATTAGGCGCTTATCTGATTTGGTTACGAAAAAAGGTCTAGCTAACAATAGCTAAACCTTATTTTTATGGTTTGATAACTTCAGCGCCACCCATGTATGGACGAAGTGCTTCTGGGATGGTTACAGAACCATCTTCATTTTGATAGTTTTCAAGAATAGCAGCCACTGTACGTCCAACTGCAAGTCCAGACCCGTTCAAGGTGTGAAGGAGTTTCACCTTACCATCTGCTTCATCACGGTAACGGATTTGGGCACGACGGGCTTGGAAATCTTCTGTGTTTGAACAGCTTGAGATTTCACGGTAGGTATTTTGCGCTGGAATCCAAACTTCCAAGTCGTAAGTTTTCGCAGCTGAGAAGCCCATATCTCCTGTAGAGAGCGCAACGACACGGTATGGAAGGTTGAGTTTTTGAAGGATATTTTCAGCGTTGGCAGTCATTTTTTCCAATTCTTCGTAAGATTCTTCTGGCTTGGCAAATTTAACCATTTCAACCTTGTGGAATTGGTGCAAACGAATCAAGCCACGAGTATCACGACCAGCAGAACCAGCCTCAGAACGGAATGAAGGACTCATAGCAGTGAAGTAGATTGGCAGGTCTTTACCGTCAAGGATTTCATCACGGTAGTAGTTTGTTAGAGGAACTTCAGCTGTAGGAATAAGGACGTAATTGCTGTCGCTGAGTTCAAAAGTATCTTCTTTGAATTTTGGATATTGACCCGTACCAAACATAGAATCGTGGTTAACCATGTAAGGTGTGATGACTTCAGTATAGCCTTCTTTCCCATGCTCATCCAACATAAAGTTGTAGATGGCACGTTCCAAACGAGCACCGAGACCTTTATAGAAGAGGAAACGAGCGCCTGTTACCTTACCACCACGTTCCCAGTCAAGGATACCAAGCTCTTCACCAAGATCCCAGTGAGCTTTTGGCTCGAAATCGAACTCGCGTGGAGTGCCCCAACGACGAACTTCCACATTGTCATCTTCGTCAGCCCCAACAGGAACACTGTCAGCTGGAATATTTGGAAGAGTAGTGGTAAATTCTGTCAATTTAGCATCGATTTCGGCCAATTCAGCATCCAAGGCTTTGACCTCAGCAGATAGAGTTTGCATGGCAGCAATCTTGTCATCTGCATTTTCCTTGTTGCGCTTAGCTTGGGCAATCTCAGCTGAAACTGTGTTACGTTCAGCCTTGAGAGTTTCAACCTTGACCAAGATGTCACGACGTTTAGCATCGATTTCTTTCATTTCATTCAAGACAGCAGCATCTACACCACGTGTAGCCAATTTTTCTGCGACAGCATCAAAGTCTGTACGAATACGTTTGATATCTAACATAAGAACTCCTTTATGAAAAAAGCACACCTGACAAAGCGTTGGAGTGGCAGGGCCACGGTTCCATCCAACTTCACAGGTGTGCACTTGATTGTGTATGCAATTGTTACTAACGGTAGAATTTCACCTATCCCTCCTATCTGCTCGCAGCATCCGCAGACTTTCTGAAAGAAGAAGATAACCTACTTATCCGTTGCTATGATTATACTAAAGTTTCTACTTTTTTGCAAATAGATTTTTAAATTTTTGACCAATGGTCTGAATCAGAGTCGGAAGCTTGACGACCTTGTCGTTGCCCAGTTTTTCGCGAGCAATTTTGAGGATGGCACCTGAGTCTTTTGAAGCAAAGAGGAATTTTCCTCTGTCTGTAAAGACTTCGAAGTGGCGACTGATTTTGCGACCAGTGACATTGGCCCCAATCTGGTTGATATGACTCCAAGGAATCTGGATAAATTGTTCAACATTGACATCTGGGTAAAATTCTAAAGCCTGATCTCCGACAAGAAATTTCCCAACTTTCCCAGCTATAGAGAGGTAGGAGGTGCCTGTCGTATTGAGGAGCACTGTTTTGTTAAGTGATTGAGCCATGCTTAGTCTTCCTTACTTTCGCCGAAAAAGGCATTGTAGAGGGCTTTAATAGCTGCTTTCTCTTGGTCCTTATGGACAACAAACATAATAGACACTTCACTAGAACCTTGAGACATCATCTGGATGTTGATCTTATTTTCAGATAGAGCACGTGTCGCAGTAGCAGTTACTCCGATATGGCTCTTCATCTTTTCTCCAACAATCATAATGATTGAAAGGTCGTGCTCGATTTCTGCATGGTCTACTTCAGCCTTTTGAACCAACTGACGAAGGATTTCTTCTTCCTTAATAGGAGTTAGTTCGCGAGAACGGAGAATGATTGAAAGATCGTCGATACCTGTTGGCATATGTTCCCAACCGATATTAAGATCTTCAAGGATTTGAAGAACCTTGCGTCCAAATCCAACCTCACGGTTCATGAGATATTTAGACATGTTGATGCTGACAAAGCCAGAGTCACCGGCAATTCCCACAACTGGGAATTCATCACTACTATGTTTTAGAACGATACGAGTACCTGGATGGTCAGGATTGTTGGTATTCTTGATAACGAGAGGGATTTTTCCACGGTAGGCAGGAAGAAGGGCTTCGTCATGAAGGACTGAGAATCCTGCATAGGCCAACTCACGCATTTCACGATAGGTCAACTCAGGGATAGAGTGTGGTTGGTGAATAATTCCTGGGTGGGCTGCAAAGATACCATCAACATCCGTAAAGTTTTCATAGAGGTCTGCCTTAACACCGGCAGCAATGATAGAACCTGTAATGTCTGATCCTCCACGTGAGAAGGTACAGATTTGATTTTCCTTGGTAACTCCAAAGAAACCAGGAATGACAAGAACTTCATTTGTATTTGTCAATTCCTCAATCTTGTCATAACTTGATGGAATGATGCGAGCGTGACCAGGTTCACTTGTGACCACAATACCAGCTTCTCTAGGGTGAACATAGCGTGCATCGATACCGTTTTGATTAAAGTAGGCAGCAATCAATTTAGCATTGTTATTTTCACCGGCTGCTAGAAAAGTGTCGTAGAGAAATTCATTTTCATCAATAGGAAGAGTGGCCAAGGCGCGAATGCTTTTGGAAATTTTTTCTAGCACAGCTGGTTTTAGCCCTAGTTCACTCACCATAGCAGCATAGCGGTCGATAATCCAGTTTTGACTCTTACTAATATCGTTACCAGCAACATAGTCGCGGTAGTATTTAATCAAGGCATCCGTAACCTTAGTATCTTCAGCATTGCGTTTACCAGGCGCAGAAACGACAACAAAACGACGCTCTGAATCGCTTTTGACGATGTTTAAAACTTTTTCTAATTGACTAGCAGAGGCAAGAGAGCTACCTCCAAATTTAACAACCTTCATAAGAACTCCTAAAGTAAGTATTTTATACGATTATAGCAGAAAGAAAGCCTTTTTTCAAATGAAGAAAATAATCCATTTTACAGGGAAAGATAAGGAATCTAAAATCGGCTGAGACACTTATTACATTCTTATTCTTGCTTTTTTAGAATAAAAAAGATATACTTTGATAATAAAATAACTTAACTTGCTTATAAAAATAAAAAAGGAGTCCAGATGGAACATATTATTTATCAGATTGAAGAGGATTTGGCAATTATTACTTTAAACCGTCCTGATGTCGCTAATGGTTTCCATATTCCTATGTGTGAGGAGATTTTAGAAGCCTTGACTATGGCGGAAGAGGATTCAGCTGTGCATTTTATCTTGATCAATGCGAATGGCAAAGTCTTCTCAGTTGGAGGAGATTTAGTAGAGATGAAGCGGGCAGTGGATGAGGATGATATTCCATCATTGACGAAAATTGCAGAACTAGTCAATGCTATTTCTTATAAAATCAAGCAAATTGCAAAGCCTGTTTTGATGGAGGTTGATGGGGCTGTTGCAGGTGCTGCAGCGAATATGGCTGTTGCCGCAGATTTCTGTTTAGCGACCGATAAGGCTAAATTTATCCAAGCCTTTGTTGGAGTTGGCTTGGCTCCAGATGCAGGAGGAATTCATCTCTTGAGTCGCAGTATTGGTGTGACACGTGCTACTCAACTAGCCATGACAGGAGAGGCTTTGACAGCAGAAAAAGCTCTGGAGTGGGGTGTGGTTTACCGTATTTCTGAAGCTGATAAGTTAGAAAAAACCAGAGAACAGCTTCTTAAAAAATTGAGACGAGGTTCAGCTAATTCCTATGCTGCCATCAAGAAGTTGGTTTGGGAAAGCCAATTTAAAGATTGGCAAGATTATGCTACTTTAGAACTGAACCTACAGGAATCACTAGCCCAAACGGAGGATTTTAAAGAAGGAGTTCGGGCTCATTCGGAAAGAAGACGACCTAAATTTACAGGAAAATAAAAAAATACTTGCACCATTCTTTGAACTTTGATATAATTCTTTTGTCAAATGTTTTGATTCTAAAAGTTTTTTTGAAAAGGAGGGAAGGAAAGATTGGACTACCAACGAATTAATGAATATTTAACGTCTATATTTAACAATGTCCTCGTTATTGAGGAAGTTAGCTTGAGGGGTAGTCGTTTCAAGGATATCTCCATCAAAGAAATGCATACGATTGATGTGATTGGAAAAGTTCCAGATGTGACACCAAGTCAAGTGTCAAAAGAGTTGATGGTGACTCTTGGGACAGTTACGACTAGTTTGAATAATCTCGAACGTAAGGGTTACATTGAACGCATTCGTTCAGAACATGATCGACGTGTGGTACATCTGCATTTGACAAAGAAAGGTCGCTTGGTTCATAGACTACATAAACGCTTCCACAAGGCCATGGTTGAAAAAATCATTGATGGTATGAGTAAGCAAGAAATTGAGGTTATGAGCAAAGGTTTGACCAATCTTTATCAATTTTTGGAGGATTTGAGATAATGGCTTTTGCAAAAATAAGCCAGGTTGCTCATTATGTGCCAGAGCAAGTGGTTACAAATCATGATTTGGCTCAGATTATGGATACCAATGATGAGTGGATTTCAAGTCGGACGGGAATACGACAAAGGCATATTTCAAGAACAGAATCTACTAGTGATTTGGCTACAGAGGTTGCTAAGAAACTGATGGAAAAAGCTGAAATCACAGGAGAGGAGTTGGATTTTATCATCCTAGCTACCATTACTCCAGATTCTATGATGCCCTCTACAGCTGCTCGTGTTCAAGCTAATATTGGTGCTAATAAGGCCTTTGCTTTTGACCTAACAGCAGCTTGCAGTGGATTTGTATTTGCTCTTTCAACTGCTGAAAAGTTTATCGCTTCTGGTCGCTTTCAAAAAGGCTTGGTGATTGGTAGTGAGACCCTCTCAAAAGCAGTCGATTGGTCAGACCGATCAACAGCTGTTTTGTTTGGAGATGGTGCTGGTGGTGTCTTGTTAGAAGCTAGCGAGCAAGAGCATTTCTTGGCAGAGAGTCTCAATAGTGATGGGAGTCGTAGCGAGTGTCTAACTTATGGACATTCAGGCTTGCATTCTCCGTTTTCAGATCAAGAAAGTGCAGATTCATTTTTGAAGATGGATGGGCGTGCAGTCTTTGATTTTGCTATTCGGGACGTAGCCAAGTCTATCAAGCAGACTATTGATGAATCTCCTATAGAGGCGACAGACTTGGATTATCTGCTACTTCATCAGGCTAATGACCGTATTTTGGATAAAATGGCTAGAAAAATCGGTGTTAACCGAGCTAAACTTCCAGCCAATATGATGGAATATGGCAATACCAGTGCAGCCAGTATCCCGATTTTACTTTCAGAGTGTGTAGAACAAGGCCTCATCCGTTTAGATGGTAGCCAGACTGTTCTACTATCAGGCTTCGGTGGAGGCTTGACATGGGGCACGCTCATTCTTACAATTTAGGTAATCATGTGGTGAACACATTGTTATAAAAAAACTATTTATTTTAAAGGAGTCCTATCATGGCAGTATTTGAAAAAGTACAAGAAATTATCGTTGAAGAACTTGGAAAAGATGCATCAGAAGTAACACTTGAATCAACTTTTGATGACTTGGATGCAGATTCATTGGACTTGTTCCAAGTAATCTCAGAGATCGAAGATGCTTTTGATATCCAAATCGAAGCAGAAGATGACTTGAAAACAGTTGGTGACTTGGTTGCCTATGTTGAAGAGCAAACAAAATAAACAGAATATAAATAGAAGGAGTAGGGAAACCCGCTCCCTCTTGTTTAGGCAATAGTTTGATTGTCAAATTATGACGGTATCGAACTATTACGTAAGCAAGAAATGATGGAGGCACTATGAAAACGCGTATTACAGAATTATTGAACATTGATTATCCTATTTTCCAAGGAGGAATGGCCTGGGTTGCTGATGGTGATTTGGCAGGAGCTGTTTCCAAGGCTGGAGGACTAGGGATTATCGGTGGGGGGAATGCCCCTAAAGAAGTTGTCAAGGCAAATATTGATAAAATCAAATCATTGACTGATAAACCCTTTGGTGTCAACATTATGCTTTTGTCTCCCTTTGTGGAAGATATTGTAGACCTCGTTATCGAGGAAGGGGTTAAGGTAGTTACAACAGGCGCAGGAAATCCAAGCAAATACATGGAACGTTTCCATGAAGCTGGTATTACAGTTATTCCCGTTGTTCCAAGTGTTGCCCTAGCTAAACGCATGGAAAAAATCGGTGCGGACGCTGTTATTGCAGAAGGAATGGAAGCTGGGGGACACATTGGGAAATTAACAACCATGACCTTAGTGCGCCAGGTAGCTGCAGCTGTATCTATTCCTGTCATTGCTGCAGGAGGGATTGCAGATGGTGAAGGTGCTGCGGCTGGCTTTATGCTAGGTGCAGAGGCTATTCAGGTTGGAACTCGTTTTGTCGTTGCAAAAGAGTCTAATGCTCATCCAAATTACAAGGCGAAAATTTTAAAAGCTAGAGATATTGATACTACGATTTCAGCTCAACACTTTGGACATGCTGTTCGTGCGATTAAAAATCAGTTGACTCGTGATTTTGAACAAGCTGAAAAAGATGCTTTTAAACAAGAAAATCCAGATTTGGAAATTTTTGAACAAATGGGAGCGGGTGCTCTAGCCAAAGCGGTTGTTCACGGAGATGTGGATGGTGGATCTGTTATGGCAGGTCAAATTGCAGGCCTTGTTTCCAAAGAAGAAACCGTTGAAGAAATCCTAAAAGATTTGTATTACGGAGCAGCTAAGAAAATTCAAGAAGAAGCCTCTCGTTGGGCAGGAGTTGTAAGAAATGACTAAAACAGCCTTTTTATTTGCTGGTCAAGGTGCCCAGTATCTAGGTATGGGCCATGATCTCTATGATCACTACCCTATTGTCAAAGAAACGATTGATCAAGCGAGTCAGGTGCTTGGTTACGATTTGCGTCATCTCATTGATAGGGAAGAAGAAAAACTCAATCAGACTCGCTATACGCAACCAGCCATTCTAGCGACATCGGTTGCTATTTATCGTTTATTGCAAGAAAAGGGCTATCAGCCTGATATGGTTGCTGGTTTGTCTCTTGGAGAATATTCTGCCTTGGTGGCCAGTGGCGCCTTGGATTTTGAAGATGCGGTAGCCTTGGTTGCTAAGCGTGGCGCCTATATGGAAGAAGCGGCTCCTGCTGGCTCTGGTAAGATGGTCGCAGTTCTCAATACGCCAGTAGAGGTCATTGAAGAAGTCTGTCAAAAAGCTTCTGAACTTGGAGTGGTTACCCCAGCCAACTATAATACACCTGCACAAATCGTGATTGGTGGAGAAGTGATTGCAGTTGATCGAGCTGTTGAACTCTTGCAAGAAGCAGGTGCCAAACGCTTGATTCCTCTCAAGGTTTCAGGTCCCTTTCATACTGCTCTCCTTGAGCCTGCTAGCCAGAAACTAGCTGAAACTCTAGCTCAGGTAAGTTTTTCAGATTTCACTTGTCCCCTAGTCGGCAATACAGAAGCTGCAGTTATGAAAAAAGAAGACATTGCTCAACTTTTGACGCGTCAGGTCAAGGAGCCAGTTCGTTTCTATGAAAGTATTGCAGTTATGCAAGAAGCAGGTGTAACCAACTTTATCGAGATTGGTCCGGGGAAAGTCTTGTCAGGCTTTGTGAAAAAAATTGATAAGACAGCTAAACTAGCCAATGTTGAAGATCGGGCTAGTTTGGAAACTTTGCTAGAAAACAAGTAATCCCTTCTCCCATAAATACAAGAGGAAACAGGAGAAAAGAATGCAACTAAAAAATAAAAATATCTTTATTACAGGTTCGAGTCGTGGAATTGGTCTTGCCATCGCCCACAAGTTTGCTCAAGCAGGAGCCAATATTGTTTTAAACAGTCGTGGTGCAATTTCAGAAGAATTGCTCGCTGAGTTTTCAAACTATGGTGTCAAGGTGGTTCCTATATCAGGAGACGTGTCAGATTTTGCAGACGCTAAGCGTATGGTTGAGCAAGCTATTGCAGAGCTGGGTTCAGTAGATGTTTTGGTCAACAATGCAGGGATTACCCAAGATACCCTTATGCTTAAGATGACAGAAGCGGATTTTGAAAAAGTGCTCAAGGTTAACTTGACTGGTGCCTTTAACATGACACAATCAGTCTTGAAACCGATGATGAAAGCCAGAGAAGGTGCTATCATTAATATGTCTAGTGTTGTTGGTTTGATGGGAAATATTGGTCAAGCTAACTATGCAGCTTCTAAGGCTGGTTTGATTGGTTTTACCAAGTCTGTGGCGCGTGAAGTGGCCAATCGCAATATCAGGGTTAATGCTATTGCACCTGGAATGATTGAATCCGATATGACAGCGGTCCTATCAGACAAGGTAAAAGATGCTATGCTGGCGCAAATTCCTATGAAAGAATTTGGGCAGGCAGAGCAGGTTGCAGATTTAACAGTATTTTTAGCAGGCCAAGATTATCTAACTGGTCAAGTGGTTGCCATTGATGGTGGCTTAAGTATGTAGCAGAAGCTAGAGGTAAAAAAGATGAAACTAAATCGCGTAGTAGTAACAGGTTATGGAGTAACATCTCCAATCGGAAATACACCAGAAGAATTTTGGAATAGTTTGACAACTGGAAAAATCGGAATTGGTCCAATTACGAAATTTGATCATAGTGAATTTGATGTGCATAATGCAGCAGAAATCCAAGATTTTCCTTTTGATAAATACTTTGTTAAGAAAGATACCAATCGTTTCGATAACTATTCTTTGTATGCCTTGTACGCAGCCCAAGAAGCCGTTAATCATGCCAATTTAGATGTAGAGGCTCTTGACAAGGATCGTTTTGGTGTTATCGTTGCCTCTGGTATTGGTGGAATCAAAGAAATTGAAGATCAAGTGCTTCGCCTAAATGACAAAGGACCAAAACGTGTGAAACCATTGACCCTTCCAAAAGCCTTGCCAAATATGGCTTCAGGAAATGTTGCTATGCGTTTTGGAGCAAACGGTGTTTGTAAATCTATCAATACTGCCTGCGCTTCATCAAATGATGCGATTGGGGATGCCTTCCGCTCCATTAAGTTTGGTTTCCAAGACGTTATGTTGGTAGGTGGTTCAGAAGCCTCTATCACACCTTTTGCTATTGCTGGTTTCCAAGCCCTAACTGCTCTCTCAACTACAGAGGACCCAACTCGTGCTTCCATTCCATTTGATAAGGACCGTAATGGTTTTGTCATGGGTGAAGGTTCTGGGATGTTGGTTCTTGAAAGCCTTGAACACGCTGAAAAACGTGGGGCTACTATCCTTGCTGAAGTGGTTGGTTACGGAAATACTTGTGATGCCTACCATATGACTTCTCCTCATCCAGAAGGTCAGGGAGCTATCAAGGCCATCAAACTAGCCTTGGAAGAAGCTGAGATTTCTCCAGAGCAAGTAGCCTATGTCAATGCTCACGGAACGTCAACTCCTGCTAATGAAAAAGGAGAAAGTGGTGCTATCGTAGCTGTTCTTGGTAAGGAAGTACCTGTATCATCAACTAAGTCATTCACAGGCCATTTGCTAGGAGCTGCAGGTGCGGTAGAAGCTATCGTCACAATCGAAGCTATGCGTCATAACTTTGTACCAATGACAGCTGGAACAAGTGAAGTATCAGATTATATCGAAGCCAATGTCGTTTATGGACAAGGCTTGGAGCAAGAAATTCCATACGCTATTTCAAATACTTTTGGTTTTGGTGGCCACAATGCAGTTCTTGCTTTCAAACGTTGGGAGAATAAATAACTATGAATTTAAACGATATTAAAGACTTGATGGCCCAATTTGACCAGTCAAGTTTGAGAGAATTTTCTTATAGAAATGGGACGGATGAGTTACAGTTTAGCAAGAATGAAGCTAGACTTGTGCCTGAAGTTGCACCTCAGGTCGCTCCTGCGCCTGCTGTAGCAACACCAAGTCCAGTAGCTTCAACATCTGCTCCAGTAGAAACTGTAGTGGAAGAAGTTCCTGCTTCAGTTGAAGCAAGTGTAGCTGCTGAGGGAGATGTTGTAGAGAGCCCACTTGTTGGGGTGGCTTACTTGGCTGCTGGACCTGATAAACCTGCCTTCGTTTCAGTTGGTGATAGTGTCAAAAAAGGTCAAACATTAGTGATTATCGAAGCCATGAAAGTCATGAATGAAATTCCAGCACCTAAGGATGGTGTGGTAACGGAAATTCTCGTTTCTAACGAAGAAATGGTTGAGTTTGGTAAAGGATTGGTACGTATCAAATGATTGATATTCAAGGAATCAAAGAAGCTCTTCCCCACCGTTATCCTATGCTCCTAGTAGACCGTGTCTTGGAAGTGAGCGAGGATACTATTGTTGCCATCAAAAATGTGACCATTAATGAGCCCTTCTTTAACGGCCATTTTCCTCAATACCCTGTTATGCCAGGTGTTCTAATCATGGAAGCCTTGGCGCAAACTGCTGGTGTCTTGGAGTTGTCAAAACCTGAAAATAAAGGAAAACTAGTCTTTTACGCTGGTATGGACAAGGTCAAGTTTAAGAAGCAAGTTGTACCAGGTGACCAATTAGTTATGACGGCAACGTTTGTAAAACGTCGCGGTAGCATTGCCGTGGTTGAAGCAAAGGCTGAAGTGGATGGCAAGCTTGCAGCCAGTGGTACTCTTACCTTTGCAATAGGGAACTAAGGAGGTTCTCCATGTTTCGAAAAATTTTAATTGCCAATCGTGGTGAAATTGCGGTTCGTATTATCCGTGCGGCGCGTGAATTGGGCATTGCAACGGTGGCGGTTTATTCAACTGCTGATAAGGAAGCTCTTCATACGCTTTTGGCAGATGAAGCAGTTTGTATTGGCCCTGGTAAGCCAACAGAGTCTTATCTCAATATTAATGCGGTTCTATCAGCTGCAGTCTTGACTGAGGCGGAAGCCATTCACCCCGGTTTTGGATTTCTCAGTGAAAATTCCAAATTTGCAACCATGTGTGAAGAGGTAGGTATTAAGTTTATCGGCCCATCTGGTCATGTCATGGATATGATGGGGGATAAGATTAATGCGCGTGCTCAGATGATTAAAGCAGGTGTGCCAGTTATTCCAGGTTCGGATGGAGAAGTGCATAATTCTGAAGAAGCTTTGATTGTTGCTGAAAAAATTGGCTACCCTGTTATGCTCAAGGCTTCAGCAGGTGGAGGTGGTAAAGGGATTCGTAAGGTTGAAAAACCAGAAGACCTCGTTTCAGCCTTTGAAACTGCCTCTAGTGAAGCCAAGGTCAATTATGGCAATGGTGCCATGTATATAGAACGAGTTATCTATCCAGCTCGTCACATTGAGGTTCAAATCCTAGGAGATGAGCATGGACATGTGATTCACTTGGGGGAACGGGATTGTTCTCTTCAACGGAATAACCAAAAGATTTTGGAAGAAAGTCCTTCGATTGCAATCGGAAAAACACTGCGCCATGAAATTGGCGCTGCCGCTGTTCGAGCTGCAGAGTCTGTTGGTTATGAAAATGCAGGGACCATTGAGTTTCTTCTTGATGAAGCCAGTGGCAAATTCTATTTCATGGAAATGAATACTCGTGTTCAGGTGGAACATCCAGTAACAGAATTTGTTTCAGGTGTGGATATCGTTAAGGAACAGATTCGCATTGCGGCAGGTCAGCCCCTGTCTGTTAAGCAAGAAGATATTGTCCTAAGAGGACATGCCATCGAGTGTCGTATCAATGCAGAAAATCCAGCCTTTAACTTTGCTCCAAGTCCAGGTAAGATTACCAATCTCTATCTGCCAAGTGGTGGAGTTGGCTTGCGCGTGGATTCAGCAGTTTATCCAGGTTATACCATTCCGCCTTATTATGATAGTATGATTGCCAAAATCATCGTTCACGGTGAAAATCGTTTTGATGCCTTGATGAAAATGCAACGTGCCCTCTATGAACTAGAGATAGAGGGGGTTCAGACCAATGCAGATTTCCAGCTTGACCTCATTTCAGATCGCAATGTTATTGCTGGGGATTACGACACTTCTTTCTTGATGGAAACATTTTTACCTAAATATCAAGAAAAAGAATAAAATGACTTTAAGAGTTTAAACCGAAAAGGGGAATCAATGGCTCTATTTAGTAAAAAAGATAAGTATATTCGAATCAATCCCAATCGTTCGGTTAGGGAAAAACCTCAAGCCAAGCCAGAGGTTCCAGATGAATTATTCTCCCAGTGTCCAGGCTGTAAGCATACCATTTATCAGAAGGATCTGGGAAGTGAGCGTATCTGTCCGCACTGTAGTTACACCTTTCGTATTTCTGCCCAAGAACGCTTGGCTCTGACGATTGATATGGGGACTTTCAAGGAATTATTTACGGGGATTGAAAGCAAGGATCCCTTGCATTTCCCTGGTTATCAAAAGAAACTAGCAACTATGCGTGAAAAAACAGGTCTGGATGAAGCCGTTGTGACAGGAACAGCTCTTATAAAAGGTCAGACTGTGGCTCTTGGGATTATGGATTCCAACTTTATCATGGCTTCTATGGGTACAGTTGTAGGTGAAAAAATCACTCGATTATTTGAATATGCGACTGTTGAAAAATTGCCAGTTGTTCTTTTCACAGCATCTGGTGGAGCCCGTATGCAGGAAGGAATCATGAGTCTCATGCAGATGGCCAAGATCTCTGCAGCGGTTAAACGCCATTCAAATGCTGGTCTCTTTTATCTGACCATTTTGACAGATCCAACGACAGGTGGTGTGACAGCTTCTTTCGCTATGGAAGGCGATATCATTCTAGCAGAACCACAGAGTTTAGTCGGTTTTGCTGGGCGTCGTGTGATTGAAAATACGGTTCGTGAAAGCTTACCTGAGGATTTCCAAAAGGCAGAATTCCTATTGGAACATGGCTTTGTGGATGCTATTGTCAAAAGAAGAGATTTGCCAGATACGATTGCTAGCCTAGTCAGATTGCATGGAGGGTGTCCTAGATGAATATTGCAAAAATAGTCAGAGAAGCGCGTGAGCAGAGTCGCTTGACAACCTTGGACTTTGCGACAGGCATTTTTGATGAATTTATCCAATTACACGGTGACCGTTCTTTTCGTGATGATGGTGCAATTGTCGGTGGTATTGGCTGGCTTGGAGATCAAGCTGTCACAGTGGTTGGTATCCAAAAAGGCAAGAGCTTGCAAGACAACCTCAAACGGAATTTTGGACAACCACATCCAGAAGGCTATCGCAAGGCCCTACGGTTGATGAAACAAGCTGAAAAATTTGGCCGTCCAGTTGTGACATTTATCAATACAGCAGGTGCCTATCCTGGTGTGGGAGCGGAAGAACGCGGTCAAGGAGAAGCTATCGCTCGCAATCTCATGGAAATGAGTGACCTGAAAGTTCCGATTATCGCCATCATTATAGGTGAAGGTGGTTCAGGTGGGGCTCTGGCTCTAGCAGTCGCAGACCGTGTTTGGATGCTGGAAAATTCCATCTATGCCATTCTCAGTCCAGAAGGCTTTGCTTCTATTCTTTGGAAGGACGGAACTCGTGCCATGGAAGCGGCAGAGCTGATGAAAATCACTTCTCATGAACTGCTAGAAATGGACGTGGTGGACAAGGTGATTTCTGAAGCAGGACTTTCTAGCAAAGAATTAATTAAGAATGTCAAAAAAGAACTCCAAGCTGAGCTAGCTAGACTTTCGCAAAAACCGTTAGAAGCGTTGTTGGAAGAACGCTATCAACGATTTAGAAAATACTAATACCTCAGAATACGCAAAAACTAGAACTGGCAGTCAGTTCTAGTTTTTATGTGGTTCTTACTCTGTATCAAGGGGAAAGTCAAAAGGTGCCTGGAAGACCAAACACCTTTTCGATTATTCATTTTCTTCAGTTACAAATTGACTAAGCAGTCCATTGATAAAACGGGCTGATTTTTGATCTGAAAAATTCTTAGCAAGTTCAATAGCTTCATTGACTGCTACCAGCTGAGGTGTATCAAATGATGTGATTTCAAAGATACCCAAGCGTAGTAAGTTTTTTTCGACCAAGGTCAATCGTTCAACTGTCCAGCCTGACTTGAGGTGCTGGTTGATTTGTTTATCCAACTCGTCTTTTTGAGCTTGAACGCCAGAAACCAAGTTTAGAAGAAAGGCAGGGATTTGCACATCTGCATCTTCACGGTCATGCGTGTAGGCAAAGTGACAAGCTGTTTCCATATCTGTGCCGAATTCAAGGCTCATAAGAGCTTGAAAAGCGCATTTACGAAGTTCGCGTCTAGATTCTAATAATGGACTAGTCATTGAGGAAGTCCTCGTTAAATAAATCTTTCAACTCAGGTTTTGGTGTTTTATCTGGAACGATTCCTGCAACATGGATGTTGACAGCAGCAAGTTCCACATCAGCCATATCACGAACAGCATCTTTGACTGCTTTTTGAATAGCAAGAGCAACTTTTGGTACTTTCACACCGTACTCAAGATAGAGATAGATGTCAGCAGTTAGTTCTTCGTTGCTTTCTTTTAAGTAGACGCCACGACCAAGAGAGAGTTTTGATAGGGTATCAGATACGGATTTATTTGAAAATGAGTGGACACCATCAACTTTAGCGGTTGCGATGGCAATGATTTTTTCAAGTACACGTGGAGCGATAACGATTTCGCCAAATTGTTCTTCAATTCCCATAGAATGACCTCTTTCTAGAGATTAGGCACGAGAAACGTAAGTTCCTTCTGCAGTGTTGATGATCAATTTTTGTCCAGCTTCGATAAAGTCTGGAACGTTGACAACAAGTCCAGTTTCCATAGTCGCTGGTTTACCAGAACCTGTAACAGTAGCACCTTTGATAGATGGTTGTGTTTCAGCGACTGTCAATTCAACAGTAGTTGGTACAGTTACACCGATTACTTCAGTTCCGTAGAATTGGATTTTCACATCAGAGTTTTCAAGGATGTAAAGCAATTCATTTTCAACGTTTACGACTGGGATTTCGTATTGGTCGTAAGTTTCAGTGTTCATGAAGTAGGCAGTTTCATCCATTTTGTACAAGTATTGAGCTGGCACAGTTTCGATAATAGCTTGTTCGAATTTTTCTTCTGGACGGTAGCTTGTATCAAATGTAGAACCAGTACGGACATCACGCAATTTCATACGCATGATTGTGTTTCCTTTACCTGGTTTGTGGTGGCTAGCTTCCAAAACGCGGATCAATTTTCCGTCTGCAGTTTCAAATGTCATACCAGCTTTCAATTTGCTTGCTTCAATCATGTTTTTACCTCTTTAATAAATATTATTACTCTTTATTTTACCATAAAATCTTCTGGAAATAAAGCCAAAATAGTTATTGGGAGATGGTAGGAGCGAAAAAACCAACCTCAGGGCTGGTTTCTTTTATATATTAATCTTCTTTCAACTTCGCCAATTCTTGTGCAAGTAGTTTAAGGGCGACTTGTGGGTTGGCTTGGCCTTTGGTTGCTTTCATAAGGAAGCCTGTAAAGGCCTTATCTGCGTTACGTTTGCCTGACTTGAAGTCGGCAACAGCAGCTTCGTTATCGGCAAAGACTTGGTGGATGATTGGAATCAGGATTTCAGGATCTGAGATTTGAACCATACCTGCTTTTTCAACGTATTCACGCGCGCCTCCGCCATTTTTAGCTAGGTGGACAAAGACTTTCTTAGCAATCTTAGAAGAGATCGTGCCGTCTTCGATGATGGCAATCATTTCAACCAAGTTTTCTGGTGTTAATTCGATTTGTTCCAGTGTCTTGCCTTCTGCGTTCAAGAACTGAGCGACTTCCCCTTGGAGCCAGTTAGAGACTTGTTTTGCATCACCACCAAGAGCAACAGCTTTCTCAAAGAAGTCAGATGTGACTTTGTTAGCAGTCAACTGGCTAGCATCGTAGTCTGACAAGCCAAGGTCAGATACGTAGCGCGCACGGCGTTCTTTTGGAAACTCTGGCAACTCAGTCCGCATTTCCTCAATCCACTCGTCTGAGATTTCAAAGAGAGGTAGGTCTGGTTCTGGGAAGTAGCGGTAGTCAGCAGCGCCTTCCTTGACACGCATGAGGATAGTTGCTTTGTTAGCCTCATCGTAACGACGTGTTTCTTGGCGGATTTGACCACCTGAGCGAAGGATTTCAGCTTGACGTTGAACTTCGTATTCAAGACCTTTGCGAACGTTTGAGAAGGAGTTGAGGTTCTTCAACTCAGTTTTGGTACCGAATTTCTCTTGACCATACGGACGAAGAGAGATATTGGCATCCACACGCATAGAACCCTCTTCCATCTTAACGTCAGAAATGCCAGCGTACTGGATAACTTCCTTGAGGGCAGTTAGGTAAGCGTAGGCTTCTTCTGGCGAACGCATGTCAGCTTCAGATACAATCTCAATCAATGGCACCCCTTGGCGGTTGAGGTCAACATAAGAGTAGCCATCTGTACCGTGGGTGTTTTTACCAGCGTCTTCTTCTAGGTGAGCACGTTCGATACCGATTTTCTTAGTCGTACCGTCTTCTAGCTCGACTTCAATCCAGCCGTTATAACCGATTGGCTCATCAAACTGAGAAATTTGGTAGGCTTTTGGATTATCAGGGTAGAAGTAGTTTTTGCGGTCAAAGTGCATCTTTTTGTGGATGTCCATGTTGAGGGCAAGAGCAGCCTTGATACCGGCATCAACAACACCTTTATTGAGAACTGGCAGAACTCCTGGGAAAGACCAGTCAATCACATTTGTATTGGCATTTTGGTCATTTCCAAAGTGGGCAGAAGTGGGTGAGAAGATTTTTGAATTGGTGTTGAGCTCTACGTGGACTTCAAGTCCAATGACTGTTTCAAAGTTCATTAGTTATCACCTCCAAAAATCACGGGTTGTTGTTTGTGGTAGTCTGTTGTTGCTTCAAAAGCAGCAGCAACTTGGTAAATGGTTTCCTCAGAGTACTTAGGACCAATCAGTTGTAGACCGACAGGTAGACCTTGAGAGAATCCAGCAGGAATCGAAATCCCTGGAAGACCTGCCAAGTTGACTGGGATTGTCAAAAGGTCAGCCAAGTACATGGCAACTGGGTCGTGGTTAAGTGAGTCCAAGTCATAAGCAACACTTGGTGCAGTTGGTCCCAAAATCAAGTCGTAATCCGCGAAGACTTTTTCGAAATCTTGGATGATGAGGGTACGGACTTGACCAGCCTTCTTGTAGTAGGCATCGTAGTAACCTGATGAAAGACTGAATGTACCAAGCATGATACGGCGTTTAACCTCTTCGCCAAAACCTTGGCTACGGCTGTTTACATAGATTTCATCAAGGTTGGTCGCATCCTCTGCGCGGTAACCATAACGGATACCGTCAAAACGTTGCAAGTTTGATGAAGCTTCAGATGAAGCGATGATGTAGTAAACGGCAACACCGTATTTTGAGTGAGGAAGGCTGACTTCTTCAACGATGGCACCCAATTTTTCAAAGTGTTTGGCTGCATTCAGAATAGTTTCCTTAACCTCTGGGTCAATTCCTTCACCGAGGTATTCCTTAGGTAAAGCAATTTTCATGCCCTTGATGTCTTGACCAATTTTTGAAGTAAAGTCGGCAATGCGAACAGGGGCCGAAGTAGAGTCTTTGGCATCTTCGCTGGCAATAGCGTTGAGCAAGAGAGCACTTTCCTTAACAGTAGGAGCAAAAGGTCCAATCTGGTCTAATGAGCTACCAAAGGCAATGAGACCGAAACGTGAAACCGTTCCGTAGGTTGGTTTGAGACCAACGATCCCGTTGAAGGCGGCTGGTTGGCGGATAGAACCACCAGTATCAGAACCAAGTGACAAGCGGATTTGGCCTGAGGCTACAGCTGCGGCAGAACCGCTTGATGAACCACCAGGAACCTTGCTGTGGTCCCAAGCATTTTTAGTGGCACCATAGTGAGAAGTCTCACCTGAACCACCCATGGCAAATTCGTCCATGTTAGTTTTTCCTACGACAATCATGCCCTTGGCTTTTGCATTGGCAACGGCTGTTGCATCAAAGATTGGCTCATAGTTGTAGAGCATTTTTGAAGCAGCAGTTGTGAGGATACCGTCAGTAGAGATGTTATCCTTAACTGCAAGTGGAATTCCTGAAAGGACATTATCAGCGTCAATTCCAGCTTCATCAATAGCTTTAGCTTGAGCAAGAGCTTGGTCTTCAGCGATGGTAACAAAAGCGTTGATAACTGTCTCTCGAGACTTGATATCTTCAAGCGTTGCTTGTGTCAATTCAGTTGAAGAAATTTCCTTAGAGACAAGGAGGTTGTGCAAGTCTTCAATGGTTTTATTGTTGAAAGTCATTAGGCATCTCCTCCATCGTCTAGGATAGCTGGTACCTTGATATAGTAGTTGTCTTTTTCAGGTACGTTTTTAAACAAGCGATCACGGTCTGTTCCTTCTTCGGCCACATCAGGGCGGAGTACAGTCTTGCGGTCAGCCATGGTCGTAGTAGGTGCGACACCAGTTGTGTCAACTTCGCCCAGTAACTCAACCATGTCAACAATCTTAGACAAGGTAGTCGCAAAGGTGGCAGTTTCTTCTTCAGAGAATCTTAATTTTGAAAGATTGGCAACGTGTGTTACCTCTTCTTGCGTAATTTTCATCTTGTATCCTTTCGTGAAATGATGATTTTTAGTCTGTTCTATTTTACCATATTTTCCTATAAATAAGGGAAGGAAAGATGAAAAAAGACAGGTATAGGATGGAGAACGGGTTTTTGCAAGAGATAAAAAAATAGCCGTCCTAACTTTGGCGAGTTAACGAGCTATTTTTTAGTTATGTAATTACAGCCACCGTCTTAAATGGCTCTGTGGGGTGTTGTTGACGCAACACCTTTTTCTATATTCATTGTAACATTTATTTTAAAAATTGTAAGTGGAATTGTTCTACTTTAGCAGTGTCTGATATAAAATAGAAATTGAAAAATCGTGTTTAATTCGCTATAATGGTTAAACTAGAGAATAGAAAAAAATAAGAGTTAGGATAAGAATATGCTCCATCAATTTATCACCAGAACTCAGACGGTCCCTCCTCCCATTTCGCTTTTTTGGTATGGGGTTATGATGCTTGTCTTAGTACTTTGTATTTATGGATCACTTGCTTATCACAAGAATCCAAAATTTGTCCTCTTGTTTAAGGGAATTCAGATCCTCCAGCTACTAGCCTTATATAGTTGGTATGCTGGTTTTGGGATTCCCTTTTCTAATAGTCTCCCATTTTATCATTGCCGTTTAGCTATGTTTGCTGTGGTTTTCTTGCCTGATAAATGGAAAAGCAAGCAGTACTTTGCTCTCTTAGGAGCAAGTGGAGCGGTCTTTGCACTGGTTTACCCAGTTTTTGACCCCTATGACTTCCCTCATATCACCAGTTTTTCATTTTTGATTGGGCACTATGCTCTTTTGGTGAATTCCTTGGTCTACTTGATGAATCATTATGACAAGAGCCTGCTCAAGAAATATATGATTGTAGCCTATACCTTTATCCTCAATCTCTTTCTAGTTGGGGTTAATCAGGTGACTGGTGGGAATTATGGCTTGTTAAATAAGACACCTTTTATTCCTGATGCCCCCCTGTGGCTAAAGTACCTACTTGTGTCCGTCATCCTTTCACTGGCTCTGGTTCTTTTTGATATCTTGTTCAAAAAACGGTGGAAAAAGAGAAACCAGGTGAAATCAGTGCTCTAGCTAACTTTTTTCATCGGATGAGCAATTGAAAAACTACTCAAAATCCGATATAATGGAGTGTTGAAAGGAATGGTAAAATCCAATGTAAAAATCATTCTTAGCTATTGAAACAAGAAAAATAGAGAATCAAAGAAAGAGAACTTATGAATATTCAAGAAGAAATTAAGAAACGTCGTACCTTTGCCATCATCTCCCACCCGGACGCGGGGAAAACTACCATTACTGAGCAGTTGCTCTACTTTGGGGGCGAGATTCGTGAGGCTGGTACCGTAAAAGGGAAGAAAACAGGGACGTTTGCCAAGTCTGACTGGATGGATATCGAGAAGCAACGTGGGATTTCGGTGACTTCATCTGTTATGCAATTTGACTACGATGGTAAGCGCGTGAATATCCTAGACACACCAGGACATGAGGACTTCTCAGAAGACACCTATCGTACCTTGATGGCGGTGGATGCTGCGGTCATGGTTGTGGACTCTGCCAAGGGTATCGAGGCGCAAACCAAGAAATTGTTTGAGGTTGTGAAACACCGTGGGATTCCAGTCTTTACCTTTATGAACAAGTTGGACCGTGACGGTCGTGAGCCTTTGGATCTCTTGCAAGAATTGGAAGAAGTCTTGGGTATTGCAAGTTATCCGATGAACTGGCCAATCGGTATGGGGAAAGCCTTTGAAGGCTTGTATGACCTTTATAACCAACGCTTGGAACTTTATAAAGGGGATGAGCGTTTTGCCAGTCTTGAAGATGGGGACAAGCTTTTCGGCACCAATCCTTTCTACGAGCAAGTCAAGGATGATATTGAACTTTTAAATGAAGCTGGGAATGAGTTTTCAGAGGAAGCTATTCTGGCTGGAGAATTGACACCTGTCTTCTTCGGTTCAGCTTTGACAAACTTTGGTGTTCAAACCTTCCTTGAAACCTTCCTTAAGTTTGCTCCAGAACCACATGGTCACAAGAAAACAGATGGCGAAATTGTGGATCCTTACGACAAGGATTTCTCAGGATTTGTCTTTAAAATCCAAGCCAACATGGACCCTCGTCACCGTGACCGTATTGCCTTTGTCCGTATCGTATCAGGTGAATTTGAGCGTGGGATGAGTGTCAATCTGCCTCGTACTGGTAAGGGAGCTAAACTGTCAAATGTCACTCAGTTTATGGCGGAAAGTCGTGAGAATGTAACCAATGCCGTGGCGGGTGATATCATCGGGGTTTATGATACCGGTACTTATCAGGTTGGGGATACCTTGACAGTTGGAAAAAACAAGTTTGAATTTGAACCACTGCCAACCTTCACTCCTGAAATTTTCATGAAAGTTTCTGCTAAGAATGTCATGAAACAAAAATCCTTCCACAAGGGGATTGAGCAATTGGTGCAAGAAGGAGCCATTCAGCTTTATAAGAATTACCAAACAGGCGAGTATATGCTAGGCGCTGTAGGTCAACTCCAGTTTGAAGTCTTTAAGCACCGTATGGAAGGCGAGTACAATGCGGAAGTAGTCATGAGCCCAATGGGTAAAAAGACCGTTCGTTGGATTAAGCCTGAGGACTTGGATGAACGCATGTCGTCAAGTCGAAATATCTTGGCCAAAGACCGCTTTGACCAACCAGTCTTCCTCTTTGAAAACGACTTTGCTCTCCGTTGGTTTGCAGACAAGTATCCAGACATAGAGTTGGAAGAAAAAATGTAAATCGTTACAAATGACTAGCAACATAAAGTTGCTGTCATTTGACGGTAACCGCTATGGCGGCTTACCTAAACGCTTCACTAGGAAAAATCCACGAATATTATCGATTCGTGGATTTTTCCGTCGTAATAGTAAGAAAGTGACCTACCTGCCTGCCAAACTCCGTGTCGTAGTTCAGTAAATTAATTTGATTATGTAGCTATATAAGTAGAGAATGCCAAGTTTATATGGAACTTGGCTAGGCTCTCCACTAGTAAAGTTTTACGAATATTGTCGATTCGTAAAACTTTACGTCGTAACTGGTAGGAAGTAGTCTAGCTAACTGCCTCACTAACTGAGTTTTACAAATAGAATCGATTTGCCAAACTCCGTATCGTAGTGTAACAATCGGTTTACCTAAATGCTTTACTAGGAAAAATCCACGAATGGTATCAATTCGTGGGCTTTTCTGTCGTGACGGGGAGATAATGGCCTAGCTAACTAGAAAAAACATCAATAGAATGCCCATGATTATAACCTAATTGTGGGCATTTTTGATAGGAGTTACAGAGGAGAATCGAGTTGATTCGAAGCAATTTTTTATGAAAATCTATTGTCACAAGATGTACTTCGATAGTATGTTTTGCATTACATTATGAATTTATCAATGAAACATGAATAGTCAAGTTTTTATATTTTGTTTATATAATATGTTGAAAATCCGAACGTTATATACTTTTTACTACTAAAATACATTTAGTTATATATATTTTAAAAAGTTATTTGAGGCTTTTTATACAAAGGTATTAGATGTTGTTAGAGAACTTATAAATGGTTCGATATTTCAAAATATTTGAATGGTAATATTATATAAAAATATATCAAATTTCTTGACAAGCGTTTGCATTTAAAGTATACTTTAAAGGTATGATTAAAATAGGGTGGATTGTCCACTTTTGGTATGTAGGGAAAGGGTAAAACATGTTTTTTAGACGTCAAAAAGGTGAGTATAGAGAAACCGATCGAGTGACGCGGTATAAGTTAATCAAATCAGGAAAACATTGGTTGCGCGCTTCAACCTCTCTTTTTGGTTTGTTCAAGGTTTTGCGTGGTGGTGTAGATACGACGCAAGTCATGACTGAAGTAGTAGATGATAAAGTAAATTCTTCTATTACAGGTTTGGATATTATCAAGGGGCTTGCTGCCACAGGAGCTGTTTTAGGTGGTAGTGTTGCTACTCAAACAAAAGTATTTGCAAATGAAACAGTAGCCGTGGAAAAAACACTGGAAAATCCAGATCTTTTGGTTACAAATGATACAGTAGTTTTGGGTACGACATCTCTAAGTAACTCGGAAAATTCTGCTAGCTTGTCTACTTCTATAAGCGAAAGCGCTTCGATTTCAGAATCAGCTTCTACTAGCACCTCGGCTAGTACTTCAGCCAGCACCTCAGCAAGTGCTTCCGCTAGTACGTCAGTTAGTGCCTCAGCTAGCACATCATCTTCAGCCAGCGCTAGTGCTTCAGATTCTGCAAGTATGTCAACTAGTTTGAGTCAATCTGCTAGCCAAACAAGTAGCGTGTCAACATCTGTAGGAGCTTCCTCAGAAAAAACTGTATCTGAAATTCAAGATGAGAAGAAAGCATCGACTCAAAATGAATCAAAGGTTGACAAGATTGATTCATCAATTTTGAAGCCTGCTACTATTGAGTCGAACGCTGTTAAAACAAATTCAGATACAACAAGTTTAGTGGGAGCGACAGCTGCAACCTTGTCATCTGTAGAAGCCTCTGTAAAGAAAAATGAAGAAAATCGTAAGAAGTTAACCAAGCTTTCAGCTGAAATGGGTGAATACTTAGCGAAGGCTGCTGGTTTACCAAACACTGATTCTGCAATTACTAAGGTAAATGCAGCAGTGACAGCTATTGAAAAAGCCTTGGCAAATCCAACGAGTGACTGGACAGAGGTGGTGCAAAAAGCTACCTTGGCTCGTAATTCTATTGTCAATGCTGTTTTAAGAGCGCAATCAGGTGCGCGTGATGCTCGTAATGGGAAACCAATGTTGCGCGATGCTTCGCTTCGAGCGAGTTGGGCTCCTTCTCAGAGTGACGGGCGTATGCAGGTAAGTAGTCCAGGTGCTACTTTTGATAAGGCTACTGGTATCGCCACTTACACGATGAATGTTCAGGCTAATAGTGCTTTGAGCAATGTGGGTGTTAAGATAAATGTCGGCCGAGGTGGTCATGTCCAAAGTGCAACATTTAATGACAATCAGATGACTCCAACCTTTACTCAGGGTTCTGAAATTGTTTATAATTACAGACATGGACAAAATAGAAACTTAAACGGTACGATTGTAGTCAAAGTTAAATACGATAACAATGTGCCGACTGCGACTGTAGATATGCAGGTTCAGGTTAGCTCGGCACCTATCGGACAAAATACTCAAGGGAATGCTTCCACAGTTCAATCGGCAAGTGTTCCGACAGGGTATGCTGCATCAAAACCGACACCTGCACCTTCTGTAAATAAATCAGGTCCAATTATCCAGAATAATAATGGAACTCATTTTGATGTTTATAATGATGATTATTTCGTTCATAATCTTCCTATTTTAAAAAATGGAGCTAGTATCCGCCAATATGGAATTATCAAGCAGGATGCGATTCCTGGAGTCACTTATGGCGGACAATTGATGGGACAAGAAATAAATCGACCTAATCCGAGATATAATCCTTACGTTGCTGGTACTGGAAGCCCGTGGTTAAATCAAAAAGAGGAAATTAAAAATATTGGAACGGGTATTTCAGGTACTGTAGGTAACGGAGAGGCGTCCGCTGAGGTAGGAAAGACTTATAGTTATAGTATTGGTGCACTAGATTGGGGAAATAAATCATCTGAGACTACTCTTACCTACACCATCAAAGGTTTCAACGAACGCCATGATGTTCAAAGTGGTGATGTTGTTCAAGTTAAGGATTTGGAGCATTTAACACAGCAAGAAATTGCAGAAGTTTATAATAAATTTATTAATAATGCAACCAATAACCGTGATTTACTATCTAATCAAGACCTCGCTAAAAGAGGAGTAAACCCACAAGTAACTTCGGACGCAAATGGTACCGTATTAACCTTCCCAGGTACTAGAGCTAAGATTGAAGTTTCAACAAATGGTACGATCACAGTAACCTATCGTGATGGTACCACAAGTACTATCAATGCTGCCTTGGAAAAATACAATCCAATTGCTAAAGTACCGAAAGTCTATACCTATATTGGTGAGCAGGCTGGTGACTTGGCGGATGCAAGTAACTTTATCCAGCGTGCTAACGGTAAAGCATTCCCTAATGGAACAAATATCACTTGGAAACAAGGGGCAGGAATTGATACATCAGAGACAGGTTCTAAACAAGCAGTTGCCCACATCGAATATCCAAATGGTGGAAGCGAAGATGTTACTGTAGATTATGAAGTTCTGGCGACAATTAAGCCTAAAGATCCAGTAAATGATATTCAAGGAACACCACCTCATAAGGGAACAGTTTGGCATAATTATGTTGATAAAGAGGGAACTGCTGGATATCCAAGTGGTGCAAGCCAAGCTTGGAGTAAAGATGGTCAAGTAGTTTCTAGCTCGCCTATCAATACAAATGAGACAGGAAGAAATACCTACCAAGTGACCTTTACCTATCCGGTAGGTCGTATGGGGGAGAATGACTCTAATAAACTAAGTCATACAGTTGATGTTGTTCATGATGTCTATAAGTTTGAATCAAATCGTTCTTATATCTTTACTCAGAATAAGACAGATGACCCAACTTATAAAAAAGCTGTAGCAAATCCTAAAGAAGCGGTTACAAAAGTATCTGGAAGCCCAGATTTTAACACGACAAATACTAATTACAAGTGGGTTGATGGTGCGCCGTCACTCACTGAGGTCGGAATCTTTACTAAGGAAGTAGAAGTAGAACTACCTGCAGATTCAACGGGGGTCAGAGTTAAACAGAATGTCCCTGTTACTGTGAAAGTAAAGCCACAAGCCCCTGAAATTGCAGCTGATTCAGTGAATGAAAAAGGTGGTTTGCCAAATCGTTCGATTGTTGTAACGAATGTGACACCTGGAGCAACGGTTACTTTAACGATTGCAGGTCAAACAGTTAAAAAACAAGCAACAGGAACAAGTCTGACATTTGAACCGTCTGATTTGAAACCGGTCACAGATGCTAACAATGGTTTGTTGCCCACAGGAAATGTAACGGTTAAACAAGAGAAAGTTGTAACTTCTGCTGGAAGAACAGAGACTCTTACTTCTGCTACAACTACTAAGACCATTACTAAAGAAAATGTAGATCCAAAACCTGAATTTGAAATCTATGTCAAGAATGGTAGTAAGTGGGAAAAACTTTCTCCGAAAAATAATGTCCGTCCTGGCACGAGTGGATACGAGATTTTTGCCGGAGATGAAGTTAAAGTTGTCTTAAAAGGTTCAGATAATAGTGGTAAAATCAAAGAACTGAAGCTTTATGATGGTATTTCTGATAAAACTAGAATATTCCAAGATGGATATTCTTCGAATGATGGTGCGCCAGGATTCAAGAATACACCAACGAATGCTCCTGCTACTTTAGAGTATACAGCTTCTTATAATGCTAATCAGAAATATGATGATAAAAATAAATGGAATCTCGGAACCAAAGTTGTAGACTTGTCTGATAACGAAGCGCGCACTCCGACAGTAGTAGTTGCTCAAGGTAAATTGAATGTAAGATTCCCTGGTGTGAAGCCGTCAAGAGTCTTCCAAGTTAAACATCCAAACGCTCTGGATCAGCGTGAGAAAGATGAAATCTTGGCAGCTGTGAAAACAGCAAATCCAGAGACTGCAAATCGTATCAGTAGTTATTCTATTGCAGAAAATGGAACGGTGACCATCACTTATAAAGATGGAACGGTGAATACGGTAACGCCAGATATATCTGACTCTGATTACCGTGCATCAGTGTCTGCGTCGACAAGTGCAAGTCAAAGTGCCTCAGCATCGGCTTCAACAAGTGCGGTAGCCTCAGCTTCAGCATCGACTAGCGCAGTAGCAAGTGCTTCAGCGTCAACAAGTGCGGTGTCAAGTGCTTCAGCATCGACAAGTGCGGTAGCTTCAGCTTCAGCATCGACTAGCGCAGTAGCAAGTGCTTCAGCGTCAACTAGTGCAGTAGCAAGTGCCTCAGCATCTACTAGCGCAGTGGCTTCAGCCTCAGCATCGACAAGTGCAGTAGCCTCAGCCTCAGCGTCAACGAGTGCGGTGGCAAGTGCTTCAGCATCTACTAGCGCAGTGGCTTCAGCTTCAGCATCAACTAGCGCGGTAGCTTCAGCCTCAGCGTCAACCAGTGCAGTGGCTTCAGCTTCAGCGTCAACAAGTGCAGTAGCTTCAGCTTCAGCATCAACTAGCGCAGTGGCTTCAGCCTCAGCGTCAACAAGTGCGGTGGCAAGTGCTTCAGCGTCAACAAGTGC